>JAJDAS010000562.1 GCA_029261755.1 Nitrospinia bacterium | reverse complement strand
ATCACCCAGTACAATCGCCCTCCCGGAATTTTGAAGATGCTTCTAAAGCGGAAGGAGTGGCATTCCCGTTTGGTTAACGGAAGCGACTATCCTCTGCCGGGGGTGAATTTTCTCATTCACACCGGCAGACTGATGAAGGAGGGTTTCATTACCAGGGAGGAGAGAAAACAGTTGGACGAAATTTACGGTTACAATCCCCTGCTCTTCGACTTCGTACTCAAGAGGACTTTAAAGCATCCGGATACGGGCCAGGGGTTTTCGTCATCCATCTTTCAGATAGGGCCTTAGGAACCAGGGAAAAAATGAACATCGAACATCGAACGTCCAACACTGAACATCGAAGAAGGTAGGTTTTTTTCTTAAAAGGATTTTGGAGCATCTTGGTGAGTTACGTTATCCGTTGGGAGGAACTTGGCAACGTATAGAATGCCGATAGAACCAATCAAACTAATCCCTTCCTTGTTCAGTGATGTTCGACTTTGAAGGTTTTTCTTGTCACTCGTCACTCGTTACTTGTCACTGCCTTAGTGGAGGGGCAAGAGGACGGGTCTCCAGAACAGGATCATTTCGTTCCTTGATCATGGATTCCAACTCCCGGACCCTGTCTTCCGGGTAGGGATGGGTGGCAAAAAAGTAGGAGAGGCGTCCGGCTTTATCTTCCTTGGAAAGGCGCTTAAAAAAGTCAGTGGCGCCGCCCACATGTCCGTACAATTTTCGGATCAGTTTCAGCCCCCAGACGTCGGCCTCTTTTTCCTGCTTTTGAGAAAATTTCATCTCCGTTTTCAGCAACATGGATTGAAGAAAACCGGAGATTTGGCTGCTTGCGCCAAAGGTTATGGTTGAAAAAAAGACCAGAACTAGCCCCCTTCCCATTCCCCGTAAGTGATCCTTGTTCCGATAATGTCCAAGCTCATGCCCCAGGACCATGGCCAATTCGTTTTCGGATTGGACCTTTTCCAGCAAACCGGAAAAGACCAGGATATGGCCTCCGGGAAAGGCCAGGGCGTTTACCATTTTGTTAGAAACCAGGTGTATCCGATATTGTCTGTCCTGGAAATCTCCTGCGGAGACCAACTGGTCCAGGATGGATTGTAGGCTTTCAGCAGTAGGGGAGGCTTTCTCTTCATTCTCATAGACATGGGCGAAAAGGGAGGAGAGGTGGTCTTCCATCCGTAGGGAAACGCGGGGTACTACAAAGTCCAGAGCGAGACCTAAGAGGATATAAACCACCAGGAGAGTTCCCAAGACTCCAAGGGTGAGGGTAACAAACTCCCGGAACGGTGAAGTCTTGGAGACATTAACATTTTCCGTAATGGGGCGAGGGGTATATTTCACTGAAAATCTTTAAAATCAAAGGCAAAATCAATTTCACCACAGAGAACACGGAGAACACAGATCTTTTTAAGTAACAAGTGACGAGTGACAAGAAAAACCTGCTGAAACTCGTTACTCGTCACTGCCTTTCTCTCTGTGACCACTTCACTACAAACCTATGAAACTTTGTTGTTTTAGCACAGTTTTCCTCGTAACCATTTAAAATAAAAGACTTTTTTTGCCGCTAAGTTCACGAAGGACACGAAGGGGAAAATCTTTTTTTACTTCTTCGTGTATCTTCGCGATCTTTGCGGCTAATTATCTTTTTGGTTGTGGCCCCGCCACGCTGTGTTTTCTGTGGTGAATAAGTTTTTTGTTTTTTTATGTCTTTGTGCCTTCGTGGTAAAAATTTCTACATTTTAGTTGTCATATTACTTTTTCAAGTGGATGGCGGTGCCGTAAGCCAGGGCTTCAACGGTTGCCACACTCTTTTGGTTTGTCCCCTTGGAGATGGAGGAGGTCTCTATTCGCAAGTTCACGATGGTATCCGCACTGGGGTCCTCTGCCTTCATGCGCAGGGTGGCTTCCCTCCGTGCGCGGTCAATAAGGGTTTCGTAGGTTTTTACTCGCCCACCAACGAGAGTGCGAAGCCCCGCCAAAAATCTTTTGAAATAATCCACGGAGATCACTGCGCTTCCGGCTACGAGTTGAGCCCTTTCAATCTCCTCCGGCTCGTGCACCCTCTTGATGGTTACTGCGGGCAGACGCAGAAAACCTTTTTCCCGTTCAATGATCGACCGGTAATGTTTTTTTTCCACCCACGTCCCCACGAAATATCCCAGGGCGAGGGGGCTGATAAGGATAATGAGATCCATCATGATTGCATGCTCCGGATATTATTCAATGCGTACCGCTGTACCGTATGCGAAGAGTTCCGCCGCTCCCTGGGTCACCGAGGAAGTAGCGTAACGAATATTGACTACCGCGTTGGCACCGAGCTGTTCGGCCTCTTTCACCATTCTTTCCGTGGCCTCTTTCCGGGATTCCATCATAAGCTGGGTGTATCCCTTCAACTCGCCTCCCACGATATTCTTGAGGCTTGCCATGATATCCCGGCCTACGTGCTTGGCTCGGATGGTACTGCCCTGGACCAGTCCAAAATGCTCGACGATCTTTTTCCCCGGAACCGTTTCGATATTGGTTAAAAGCATAAGTACTCCCTCCTTTTTCATATTCGGATTTATTCGTGCCGAAAAGACAAAGTATGTGAAAACCAGTCTTTTGTCAAGGGAAATTTGTGACTGTTCAGGTTGGAGATTGTAAATTGGAAATTTAAAATATACAATTCAGATACTTGCACACTAACCCTGAGAACTCATCTCTCAGAATTTTTTTCAAATCAACTACAAAACAAATTTAACCACAGAGGACACGGAGAACACAGTGAAAGACTAAAAGAAAAGTCAAAACCGGATTTCACAAAGAGTTAAAGAGAAAAAGAGGAGGGAAAAAGAAAATAAAAACAGCTTAGCCTTTTTTGGTTCTTTTTTGGCTTTTCTCTTTTTAACTCTTTTGCTCTTTGTGAAAAAAATATATAGGGTTTGTTTTTTGTCTCTTTGTCTTGAGGTCAAAATTTAAAATATCTTTTTTTAGTTTTTAGATGAAAGGTTATTCAATGTCGGATACTAAAAAACCAACTCGGATTGTCATCATGGGGGCGGCGGGTCGTGATTTTCATAATTTCAACATGGTCTATCGGGATAATCCCGATGCACGGGTGATGGCATTCACAGCGACCCAAATCCCGGACATCGCCGGACGCCGTTATCCGGCATCCCTTGCGGGCAAGCTCTACCCGGACGGCATTCCCATTGTTGATGAAAAGGAGTTGGAAAACCTTTGCCGGAAAGAGCAAGTCCAACAGGTGGTTTTCGCCTATAGCGATGTGAGCCATCCCCGTGTGATGCATAACGCCTCCATTGCCCTGGCATCCGGGGCCGACTTTGTACTACTGGGCTCCAGACGTACCATGCTTAAGTCCAAAGTGCCCGTTATTGCCGTATCGGCGGTGAGGACCGGCTGCGGTAAGTCGCAAACCACACGCTGGGTATCACGTCTGTTGAAATCACATGGATTGAAAGCGGCGGCCATCAGGCATCCCATGCCCTACGGCGATCTGGCGAGCCAGGCCGTTCAACGATTTTCCACGTCTGCCGATCTGGACGCGGCAGAGTGCACCATTGAGGAGCGAGAAGAGTATGAGCCACTCCTGGAGATTGGCACCGTGGTCTATGCCGGTGTGGACTATGCCGAGATCATGGCCCGTGCGGAAGCAGAGTCACAAGTGATTTTGTGGGACGGGGGCAATAACGATTTTCCTTTTATTCAGCCCGATCTTCACATCGTACTGGTGGACCCGTTTCGTCCGGGACACGAAACCTCCCATCATCCGGGAGAAGCCGTGTTGCGGATGGCGGACATAGTGGTGGTGGGCAAGGTGAATTCCGCAAATGAAGCCGATGTCCGAAGAGTTACCGAAAACGTTGGGAATATCAATCCCACTGCCGCCGTTGTTCATGGCGCCTCACCGGTAACGTTGGATGATCCGGGGATGGTAACCGGCAAAAAAGTTCTGGTGGTGGAAGACGGTCCCACCATTACCCACGGGGGCATGTCCCATGGGGCAGGCTTGGTGGCGGCCAGGGAAGCAGGGGCCGGGGAAATCATCGACCCCCGCAAAGGGGCCGTGGGAGAGATCGCCAACGTCTATGCCCAGTACCCGCATATCGGCCCGGTCTTGCCTGCCGTGGGGTATCATCCGTCGCAGCTACAAGCGCTGGAGGAAACCATCAACCAGTCCGAGGCTGATGTAGTGCTGGCGGCAACGCCCTGTGACCTCGGAGCGCTGATGAAAATCCAAAAGCCGGTTTTACGTGTCCGTTACGAATTCGCCGAGGCCGGGGAGCCCGGACTTGGCGGCCTTATCAATGCATTTTTGCATGAGCGGAAGAATTTATTTCGGGCGTGAAATGGGCTGAACACTTTCTCTGAAATTTAAAATTTCCACCTTCACGCTGCTACAACTTCGGGCAAGGTGTGAATATTATTTAGCTCATCAGCTATTTTCAGCTTAGCCTTTCGAGTATCGTAATCGGCTTGCAAATTAATCCAAAAGCCCTCTGAAAGACCGAAAAATTTAGACAATTTCAGCCCGGTAACGGGAGTGATTTTGCGGATTCCTTTCAAAATTCCATTGATGGTCATTTTATCAATCCCCGTTTCTTGCACCAGTTTGTAGGCCGTGACGCTATAAGGGTCCATGAACTCTTCTTTCAAAATGATTCCTGGATGTTCTACTTCAATCCATTCTTCCTTCATGAACTTTCCTCCTAATGATAGTCTACGATTTCAACGTTTTTAGCATTCCCGCCAGCCCATGCAAAGCAGATTCTCCATTGCTTATTAATTCGGATGCTATATTGCCCCTGCCTATTTCCGGTTAATAACTCCAATCGATTTGATGGGGGAATTCGTAAATCTTCCAGCTTTTCAGCGGCAGAAATTAACCGCAATTTTCTCAATGCCCTTTTGTGAACCTCGTGCGGAATTTTCTTGGTATACTTGCCTTCCCATATCTTTTCCGTTTCTTTGCATTTAAAAGATTGGATCATATTTTCTGGTCCAGAAGGTTGACATAAGACATGTCATATCTGGCTAAGATATTATACTGACAAGATATTATCTTGATTGTATAACGGCGGATATTTTGAGTCAACTTGGAAGGAAGGCAGTTATTTTTATGACAGCAATGAAACGATTTAAAGTTAAAAGTTAAATTTCCCTGGAATGTAGATAAATACAGAATTTAGGATTATTATTTAATAGCTTTCCCATCTTGACCAGAAAGCACCAATGACTTACAATTTTCAATAATATTTCACCAACTAAAAAAAAGAGAGCGTTTCTCAGAGGACCTTTTTTTGCTATGTCAAAATATTACAAATTCTTCCCTATGTCATTTGTTTTTTGGGCAATTGTTTTCCTGCCTATTCTTATTATCGTATTGGGAATTAGCTCTTGTTGCAATAAGGGTAAACCGCAGAAAGTAACGATTGCCACTGGAACAGAAGGAGGGACCTTTTCTGCTATAGGGAAACAACTGGCAAATATACTTGAGAGACTTCCCGAAAGTAAAATTGAATGTGCAAAAGCAGAAGAGTCGAAAGGCTCCATTGAGAACATTGAACGTTTGGTTGAAAAGAAAGCTGATATTGCCTTCGTATCGAAGTCTGCGTTGATACACGCTGAAGACAGGAAACGCAAAGACATTCGTATTCTTACCAAATTATATAAGGATGCCGTCCATGTTTTAGTAAACAATAAAATAGAAAAATTGTCAGAGTTAGAAGGGGAGAAAATATATATCGGAGCAGATGAGAGTGCAACGCAAGTAGTGGCAAAGAACATTTTACACATTTTAAAAATAAGATACGAAAAAGCTCCAAAGAATATTGAAAGTTACAATAATGCTGTCCAAAGTCTAATAAAAGGAGAAATTAAAGCAGTTTTTATGCTGGCTGGAGCCCCAATCCAGGCTATTAAAAATGCAACTGATGAAGAAAGAAAAAATCTTAAGCTATTAGATTTATATAAAGACGAAACTACGAAAAATACTTTGAAGAAGGGATTAGAAGATTTGGGGTTTGAGGAATTTTCTATCAAAAGTAATACCTATAACTTTGGGGAAAATCATGACGCCATTAATACAATCGGTACTGATGTTTTTATGGTTTGCCGGAGTAATTTGTCAAAGAATTTGGGGAAATTAATCCTCCAAGCTCTCTTTGATAATATTTATGACATACTACTCGCACATACAAGCGCTGAAGACATCAAACCTATTAAAGCAGTGCCTAATAAATCAAATAAAAATAAAAATGAGATTAAATTTTATAGCTCATTTGACAACCTAAACCTGCCGGAAGATTTTAAACTACATGGTGGCGCGAAAGAATTTAAGAAAGATGAAAAGGGTACTTTGATTATTGCAACAGGCGCACCTTATGGGAAGTATTTTCAATTAGGGCAAATTATTCAAGTGCTATTGAAAAATAAAGGTATCCGATCAAGGGTAATCCATACAGATGGATCTTTGGAAAATGCCTACCTCCTTTCATCTGGTGAATGGCCGACACTGGCATTGATGCAGTATGAAGTTGCGCTTGCATCTTATTTTGGAACACCAAAATTTGTTTATGGAGAGGGATTTGCAGAAGAATTTAAAAAGGAAAACAAAGAATTTCCAAATTTGAAAAAGTTGCGGTTGATCACTTTCCTCCATGAAGAAAAGGTTCATGTGCTCATCCGAAAAGAATTAGTGGAAAAACTTGCCAAAAAAAACCAAAAAAAAACTATCGATGACATAACTATTTGGAAGTCTTTAAAAGAAGAAAAGGGTCTTAAAATTTGTTTAGGCCCTGAATTGAGCGGCACCCATCTTCTTGGGAAAGTTATTCTTAAAGAACACAATATTCCAATAGAGAACAATCATATTAGCTCTTCTTCTGCATCGGATATGGTTAATCAGCTCATCAATGGTAAGGTTCAGTTAGGATTTTTTGTAAGTTATGTTCCAAGTGAAGCGCTAAAAACTGTCCTTAATGATAAAAGATTCAGGCTCCTTTCTTTAAATCCCCAAGCACGTGCCAGAATTATAGGGCAATATTTAAAAACTGCACAGATAGATTCAAATAAATATTTATGTCAAGCAGGAGAAGAACCTATCCAAACCATTGCAACCCGAGCTGTTTTGGTAACAACAGAGAACTTAGATTCAAAGTTTGGCATAGACATCAAAAAAGTTACAAGCGCAATTATTGAGGGTTCGCAATTCCTTGGAATTAAAGATGGTTTTAAAGCAATGGACAGCGTCGTGCAACCCATCCCTTTGCACCCGGAAGCCAAAAAATATTTTGAAGAAAAAGGTTTGTTACCATCAAAATCTTGGGAGGGTTTTTTAAAAATCTTAAGTATTTTAGTAGGAATTTTGGCAACAACATTTACTTTGTCGATTTGGATAAGTCATTTTAGAAACGGAAGAAAGTTTGGGAAAGAAATACTAATGGTTAATATTGCCCATCAAAATAATGACTCTGTAAGGCAACTTTTGGGCATCCGAAAGAAGATAGAGGATATTTTTAGGAAACCAGGGTGGAAATTATTTGGCCTGGACATAGGGCGTTGGCGCTATTTGTATGACCTCATTAATGACAGAATTAAAGATGCAAAAGAAAACTTAACAAGACACTTCATCTTGAAAATTCATGGCATAGGAAAAGAAAAAAAAGGGCCAAAAAAAATTGCAGAAGAATGTGACATAATTGAGCAAAAAATTTGGCGTTTTTTTAAGAGAGGTGAGTTGGATGAAGCGCAAAAGAAGATGCTTCTTGAGTTTATAAAACTGAAAAAAACTGAGTAATATGTGAAGCATTTTAAAGTCAGTTTTACACCAATTCATCACAATATTGGTTTTGCATTTATAAAACAATAACTTACACATGCCATTTAACTGTTGACCTGTTTCCAAGATCTTTTATTAATTAATGATTGCGGGTTGTTATATGATACTTTATGAGTTGGTCAACTCTTTCACTATCTCTTCCACAATGATGTTCATCAGTTGGTCGGATGGGTTGGGAATGGTGGTGGGAGTGGGTTGAGGGGAGGCTTCGGATTTGGGGGAGCCTTGGGAGGAGCAGGTGCTTGTGGAGTCGGACTGTTGGAGGGAGGCGAGTTTGCCGGAGGGACATGCCTTGCACGATTGGCATCTTTGGAGGATCTTTCTTGGGGGCAGGCCCAGGTTCTCGCCCACCTTTTTTAGTTTGCCGATCTGTTCCTGCGACAAAGGATTAAGGTCCCCAAGTTGTCTCGCTGCGTGGGTGATCTGGGCCACGTGTTCGATGCGTTCCAGGAGGTTGTAAGCGTCGAAAACGGTTTTGCCGATGGTGAGCGACCCATGCCGCTCCAGGATGATGGCATCGAAATCCTTCACGTACTCCTGGATGGATTGAGGTACCTCTTCTGTTGTGGGGGTGGAGTAAGATGCTGTGGGAATGGAGCCCAATGAAAAAACTACCTCCGGCAACATGCACTTAGCCAAGGTGACTCCCGCCAGGGAAAAGGCCACGCAGTAGGTGGGATGGGCGTGGACTACCGCCTCGATCTCCGGCCTCATCTTGTAGCATTCCAGGTGCATCATGATTTCAGAAGAGGGGCCGTACTTTCCGGAAATTGGCTTCCCGTCCATATCGATGATCACCAAGTCCCTCTCGGTGATGAATCCTTTATGGAGTTTGGTGGGAGTGGTGAGAACCCGGTTCCTGGGCAGGCGAACGCTCACGTTGCCGTCACTTGCCGCGATCCACCCCTGTTTGTATGTGCGGCGGCAGATCTCTACGATATCTTTTCTGTGTTCATCTTCGTTTTTTAACATTTTAAATGCAGTGACAAGTATTTTGGATTGTTGATTTGCAAACAAATAAAGAGCATATTTCTCTTCGGAGAACTACCGGCCCTTTGATCAATCGTCAATCATCAATCGTCACTTCCTTTTGAATGTGGTCCACAATAGCGGTGATCACCGAATGGACGGGGGCGGTATCGTCTCCGAATAATTGTCGCGAGGCGTTGCCCTCCGGCGTCACCAACACGGTGTCGCCTCCCCCTGCCTGAACGAAATCCACGGCCAAAAAAGACTCACCCGTGGGTTCCTGCTCTTCATCCAGCCGTTGAACCACGAGGATCTTATGTCCCTCGTAAGCGGGATGTTTAAGCGTCGCGACTACATTTCCAAGTACCTTACAGATTAGCATCGTTTTAACAACAAAGAATTGGAATAATGGAGTGGAGGAAAATTGGATAAAGATCCGCTTTTCATGCTCCTTTGGTTCTCAAATCTAAAATCAGCAATCTAAAATCTAAAATATTTTCACTCGTCACTTGTCACTGCTCCTAGCATCTATTTCATCCACAATCCCAACGATACCGGCATCCACAGGACTAAAGGTGTCCGGCAGAGAAAGCGCTGCTTCCCGGCCAACCACATAGGACACCGTTTCCCCGATGCCCGCCTGCATGGCGTCCACTGCCACCAGGGGGTCTCCCTTTGGTTTCCGGTTATGGTCTATGGGCTGGACCACCAGGAGTTTAATCCCTTCCAGGCTTGGGTGCTTCACCGTGCAGACCACTCTTCCTATGACTTTTCCCAGATGCATTTTTATAACAGTTTAAAATTCAAATCGGCGTGGGGGGCCGGGATGATCTCTTTGGCCACCAGGGTCCCCGACTCTAAAAGGTTTTTGACTCCGGCCTCCATGGCGGCTTCCACCTCCGCGATATCGCCGGTGAGGGTATAGAAGGACTTTCCGCCAAGTCCGTTGGCAAGCCGCAGTTCGATGAGGTCCACCCGAGCCGCCTTCACTGCTGTATCCGCAGAAACGATGGAAGAGGCCACCGAAAAAGTCTCCACTATGCCCAGGGAATCCAGGCCGGCTACTTCGGTGCAGGCCTCCATGGCCGGAATCACTTGATCGTGAACCTGGGGCAAAAAGAGGTCATCCACTACCAGTTCCGCCCCGATCTTCAGACCTTCTTGAATGGATTCCTCCACCGAGGCTACATCGCCTCTCACCAGGACGATGTATTTACCCGGACAAACGGTCCTGGCCTCCATAAGCTTCACGGGCGCCTTTTTCACCATGGCGTCGCAGACCTTGATGCCCCGCGCCACGCTTCGTAGCTCAATTAATCCAATGCTTTCCATTTTTTAGTAACGAGTGACAAGTGACGAGTAAAAACGTATTTGCAAAACTTTTAAAAAACTACCTTCTTCGATGTTCGACGTTAAAGCTTTTACTTAATGGCTTCAATCGTTACCTCTAGTTCACGAACTTTCGTAACCTTTCCACCAATAGAGGCATGAATCTTCGAACCCAACTTTCCTTCCGGAATATCCGCCAGCAATTGTCCTCTGCTAACATGGTCTCCTTCTTCCACCACCGGAACGGAAGGAACACCGATATGCTGGCGCAAAGGTAGTCTTACCTGAGGTAGATCAAACTCTCGTTCATCCAGCTCGGGATGCACATCGTAATCTTTCAGGCCCAGCCTTCCCGTCAACCTGTCCTTGGGAATCTTTCGGAATTCCCGGTACTCATCGGGAGTAAGATCTTTTCGGGAATGCGGATTCTTGATGCCCGCCGCTCCCAGACGTTGTTTAAACTCCCGGTAAACCACTCTCGGAGAAAGGGCCATGGGACAGGCATAGAGATCGCACACCCCACATTCGCAACAGAGAAATGCCCCGGTGATGGTATCCGTATCCATGTCCCGATCGTAGTCGATAACCCTCATAACCTTGTGTGGTTCCAGGTGGTGCCCCTGCAAGAAGCGCGGACAAAAGTCGGTGCAGTAACGGCATTGTTCGCAGATGGATTTTGACATGCGAACTTCCGTCTGCACGGAGCGTCTCCGGCGCATCACATAGCTGTGGTCTTTAGGTAGAAGAACGATCCCGCCGGTGGTTTTGGTCACCACTTCATTTAGGTTTTCCGTAATCCTGCCCATCATGGGTCCGCCCAGCAGGATGGCTGTTTCTTCCATGGCGGCACCGTCGCAGAGGTCGATGCAGTCCCCCAAGGATGCGCCCACCGGAACCGTGATCACCTTGGGTTGGTTCACTTCGCCGCATACGGTGACCCTTTGGCGTGTTACCGGTTCGCCGTTAAAAGCTTGAAATACATTTAAAAGGGTATTGACGTTGTTCACCAACACCCCAACGTTCAAAGGGATACCACCTTCCGGGATGAGTCGGCCCGTGGCGTCGTTAACCAAGATGTGTTCATCACCTGCCGGATAGTAATTCCCCATCTTGTGCAGGGTGACCTCCTCTTCCTTTTCCAGGATTTTGGAGAGGGACTCAATGGCCCGGTGGTAGTGGGACTTAATGGCGATGATCCCTTTTCCCGCCTCCACGGCCCCCATTACCAGTTTGAGTCCGGCAACGATCTCTTCCGCCTCGGATTCCATTACCCGCTGATCCGTGCAGAGGAGGGGTTCGCATTCCGCGCCGTTGGCGATGACGATCTCCACCTGGGTATCGATCTTTACGTGGGTGGGGAATCCAGCTCCTCCCGCGCCCACCACACCACCGTCTCTTACGGCATCAACAAGTTGTGTCCGAAAGGAATGCATTTATAGTAACGAGTGACAAGTGACGAGTGACAAGTAATAAGTGAGAAGTAATAAGTGACAAGAAAACATTGGATTGACTCGTCACTTGTCACTCGTTACTCGTCACGGCTCTTAAACGATTCTGAAGCGATCCTTCAGGGTGCAACGTCTTTCCCTGGTAAAATGAAGGGCGTTGGTGAGGCCCTCCCCGGTGGGACTGGCGATGGTGAATGAGGTGTAGCCCTCTCCGGTGAATCCCAGGCCGGCGTATGAGGGGCCATTCTTTACAAAGATGGAGGTGTTGATCTCTCGCGCCATGCGGCTTAGCTTGTCGATGTTCTTGGAATGCATGGTTGCCGTATGACCAAAGCCGTGTTCCATCTCCTTAGCCTTGTCGATGGCGGTGTCCACATCGGATACCCGCACTACGGGAATCACAGGTAGCAAAAGCTCCATTTGTACGAAGGGATGGTTCTCCTCTACTTCCGCAATGGCCAACCTGGTTTCCGGGGCTACGCTTACACCGATCTCTTTCAAGATCACGGCAGCGTCTTTTCCAACGAACTTCTTATTCACTACTCCATGCGTACTTTCAGTGGGAGGCTCCTGGACCAGCAACTTTTCCATCTGCCGAATTTGCAGGGAATTGAGTTCGTAACATCCGTTCTGCTTGAGAGCGGATTTTAGGGAATCGGCGATGGAGGCTACGGCCACGATCTCCTTTTCCACGATGCAGACGATGTTGTTGTCGAAGGAAGCGCCGTTCACGATGTCTCTGGCAGCGGTGTCGATATCCGCCGTTTCATCCACCACGGCGGGCGGATTTCCGGGTCCGGCGGCGATGACCTTTTTCCCAGAGTTCATGGCGGCGCGAACCACAGCGGGTCCGCCGGTTACCACCAGCAGCTTGATCTTTGGATGCGCCATCAATTCGTTAGCGGACTTGATGGTGGGTTCGGCGATGGCTGTAACGAGATTCTTAGGTCCGCCCACTCCCACAATGGCTCTGTTCAGGAGGTCTACGGTAAAGATGGAGATCTTTTTCGCGGTGGGATGGACATTGAACACCACGGTGTTCCCGCCTGCCAGCATCCCGATGGTATTGCAAAGAATGGTGGCAAAGGGATTGGTGCAGGGTGTGATGGAACCGATAACGCCGTAAGGAGCGCGTTCCACTAGGGTGAGTCCATGGTCGCCTGTGTAAGTCACTGGCTGCAGGATTTCCGTTCCGGGCGTCTTATCGATGACCAGCCTGTTCTTTATAATTTTGTCCTTCACTCGGCCCAGCCCGGTTTCCGATACGGCCATCTTCGCTACATTTTCCACCTCTGCTTTGGCTGCAACACGGATGGCGCAAATGATTTCATTGCGGAGAGACAAAGGCAATCGGCTGAACTCCGTGAAGGCCGCAGTGGCGGCATCCACGGCGGAGTTGATGTCTTGAAAAATCCCCAGGGCCTCACCCGGATTTTTCGCGGATGTGGCAGGACAACCCATGGGCGGATTAAAGGGTGCCGGTTTGGGAGCTTCTTTCCCCATCCTCTCCGCTACCCGTTTTACGATGGATGAAATTTGGTCTTCTGTTAGTTGAGACATATGTTTATTGAGAGATTGAGTGATTGAATCAATGAGAGATTGAAAACTCAATGATTCATTGGTTCAATGCTTTTTAAAGACTGTTTGGTCGTCAATATCCCACTGGTCCACAATGGCCATGATGACGGCATCAACCGGCTTGCCGTTGGTGATGTCCGTTTGCCTGGCGGAACTTCCCGTGGCGTAGAGAACGATCTCTCCTTGTCCTGCACCCACGGAGTCCGCCGCCACTACATAGCCTTTGGCCGGATTTCCCTGGGAATCGATACCGGCTACCAATTGTAATTTGAGACCTTCCAGCTTGGGGTCTTTTTTGGTGGCGACCACCGTCCCCACTATTTTCCCGAATAGCATCGGTTAGCCTCCTATTCCTGGGTGTCTTGCCTGCCCAATGGGAGGGCTTTGTCGATGTTGTCGTGCGGTCTGGGGATCACGTGAACGGAGACCAACTGTCCCACTTTTTCGGCAGCCCTGGAGCCGGCCTCGGTGGCCGCTTTTACCGCCGCCACGTCACCGCGTACCACTGCCGTCACATAGCCGCCACCGATTTTTTCATAGCCCACCAGTTCCACCTTGGCAGCTTTTGCCATGGCGTCCGATGCTTCCACCATTCCCACAAACCCACGAGTTTCAATCATTCCTAATGCATCCGACATAACAATTCCTCCTTAAAAAAATGGTTTATTAAGAGCCGTAACAAGTAACGAGTGACAAGTTTAAAAGCATAAAGCGTAAAGTGCTTGGCGCTTAGCAAACAGCTTGTACCTCAAAAACACTAATGTTGGTTTTAGTCTTTCTCGTCCCTTCGTCCCTCGTTGTTTTTCCTTGTCACTCGTTCCTTGTCACTTGTCACTTTTTCTTAAGTTCCACACCTTCCAAAGCGGAGACGGCGCTAACTGCGGCCTCGGCTGCGGAGTCGATGTCCGATTCGGAGCCAGCCATATAAAGCCTTCCGTAGGCTCCGAAGGGCCGTACCTCCACCAGTTTCACGTTGGCCGCTTTCTCCGCCTCGTTGGCGGCGAAGATCACGTAGCCTGCCGGCTCCGTTTCCATGATGAAGAGGGATTCACCGGGCAGAATCATGGAACCGCTTCGGTTCCGGTTGATCAACTGGCATTGATACGCCTCCATGCCGCGTATGATCTGATTGGAAACAATGTTCGGCTTGATGCGGTCGGACTCCTTGATATCCAGGAAATCAAGAATCGCTTGCCCAGCCAGCATGACCTCTCCCTTATCGTGTTCATGTATTTCCAGCAGACCGAAGGCACGTTCCACAATCTGGACGGCGGGCTGGACCTTGGTGGCCTTGAGGGCTACATCGGTTACCCTGTTGATGGCCAGGCCCGGGGCAATTTCTACGAAAAGGGAGGCCACTCCCGGAACGGGAAGGAATCCCTTGGCTGTGGAACCGATGTAAGAAGCTAACTGTGCTTGTAAACTGTCGAGAAAAACGAAGGTACGTAAGGTGATCATGGGTTTAACTCCTTTTGGATTGATGATTGTCGATTGATGAGTGTTGATTCATAATTTGAAAACAAAATGTAAAATTATTTTCTAAATATTACTTGCAAAAATCGTTGAACTATTTTAAAGAGCATATTTTGTTAAGGACCATTACGGGCATTCATCAATCAACGTTCATCAATCATCAATCGTCCTTAATATTGTTTAGAAACAATCACATCTTCAATCTTCCGCGTATTGGCCAGGGTTCTCTGCCTGTTCCTGATACCCAGAGTGATATAGAGGACGTCGATGATGCTGGATTGGGCAATCCGGGAGGCCAACGCCTCGCTTCTATATTTTGTTTCCTTGGAAGAGGTCACCAGCGTCACATCCGAAACCTTCGCCAGGGGAGATATGGAATTATTGGTAATGGAGACTACCTTCACTCCGCTCTTTTTGGCCACCTCAATGGTATCGATGGGATCCTTGGTGCTTCCCGAATGGGAGATGGCAAGGATCATGTCTCCCTTCTTCAAAAGGGCCGCTTCCATCATCTGGAGATGGCTGTCGTTTTGGTAAGCGCAATGCAAACCCAAACGAAAAAACTTGTTGTATGCGTCCACCAGGATGGGCGATGAAGTGCCCACTCCCACGATCAGAATCTTGTTTGCTTTATCGATGATCTTTACCGCCTGTTCCATGGCTTCCGGCTTCAGCACCTCCATGGTGCTTTGCAAAGTTGCGATGTTTGCCGAAAAAACCTTTTGGATGGTGGTGGAGGCATCGTCCTTCTCACTCACATCCTCGTGGATGGCGTGATGAATGGGGGAAACCAGATCACGGGCCAGGGTGATCTTCAGATCTTGAAAGCCTTTGTATCCCATGGTGCGGCAAAAGCGAATTACCGTGGCGTCACTTGCCCCGGCGCCACTGGCCACCTCGTTCACCGACTGAGTCAAAAGAGGCTCCGCGTTGTTCAGGACGTATTCCGCCACCTTCTTTTCCGCCGAGTGGAGGGAGGGGACAACCCCTCTGAGTCTGGTGAGGCATCCCTCCTGATTGTTTGCTGCCGCCTTTTGCATTTTGAAATTCTATACCGGAATGGAAAGAATGTCAAGTTTTATTTCATATTATTTTTCAATATGGAGTAGTATTTCATCATTTTCTCGTTCCCAGGCTCTGCCTCAATGGCGTTAAGTTAAGGTTTTTTTCCGGTTTTGTCCCGGAGGGACAATCGAAACTAACCCAGCAATTCATTGCTGAGTAAAGCCCCCAAATGGTAGAGTCCCGGAGGGACGACTGAATTCCGGGGTCCGTTCCACATCATTTTTCAGCCGTCCCTCCGGGACTTAAAAACCTCAGGCGGCAGACCCAGCGATAAATCGCTGGGCTACTTTCAGTTGTCCCTCCGGGACAAAAAAAGATAAAAATCCAAACCAATACCCTTAACTTAACGCCAGTGAGACTCAGCCTGGGAATGCCTACCTGTAGACTCTGCCTCCAGTGTGTAAATTGACTAAACCCATAAAGTAGCGATAAAATTAAGATCTCTTTGACCCCCAAGAACCAAACTCCTGTTCCAACTACTATGCAAAAGACAGAAGAGCGAGTTTCAATGTGAGATGATTTTATCAGAGAGGTTTTAGAAAACGGAAGGGTCCTTTATCATGCAGAATAAAGAGATGAAATTGGCAAGGATACGGAAATAGCGGAAGAATTAATTGAAAAAATTAAAAACTTTATCGCTACATTTAAAAAGGGGGGGGGGAATAATAAAGAAATTTTATTTGTTTTTTATTGCCTTATTTATTTTAACCGGTTTTTCCTGGTTTCCTGCATTCTTAAGCAATAATTTTTGGGAGACAAATCATGGATTTTTTTACAGTTGTTTTTAAAAAAAGTAATGGTTACATGGTAGCTCTATGTCTGGAAAATGGAATTACAGCCCAGGGGGCTTCCAAAGAAGGGGCCATAAAAAAATTACAGGAAGCCATTGAAAGCGTTGAAGAAGCCAGGAAAGAAGATGAGGAGGTTTACAACGCGCCACTTTCCATTAAAGAACTTCATGAGTTCCTGAACATTGAAAGTCAAGAAGTGGTTTCCGAACAATTCGAGCTGAGGGCAATTCATGCCTAAAAATATCCCTTCCCTTAAATCACGCCAGCTTGTTCGACTCTTGAAACAAGCCGGGGTACGATTTTACAGGGAAGGAAAGGGTGACCATAGTTTGTATCTCCGATATGTGGAAGGTAAAAAGAGAGTTGTCCCAATAGATATGGGCAATCGTGAATTCTCACCTCCGTATGTTCTTCGAATCTTTCGACAGTTCGGTTTTTCTGATGAAGACATTAATGAAATTTTCAAATAGAGGAAATGGAAGATATCGAAAAGAAAAACTACATGAACCTTTTTTAGCTTAGGAAGGCAGGAAATGCAGGAAGATTCGTGATAGTTTTTTAGCTTCTCAGGTTTTTCTTGTCACTATTCCTCCTCCGCGTTCTCTGCGCCTCTGCGTTAAATTTCAAAGTCTCCAGAATATAATCAGGCGCCATAAAATTTCAGGTTCATTGAAATTGATAAAAGCAAAATGTTACTCTAAAAAACTTGAGAGTTGACATATAAACTTCAACAAGCGATGGACACAAAATGATCAGCGAAGAATTAGACACCATCAAAAGAGAATTCAATAGCGAGCTCACCAACCTCCGAAAGCTGGGAGAACACGACGCGGAAATCGCCAAATTGAAGAGTTTCGAGGCCGAAATCCCGCGTTTCCTGGAAAGAGCCAAGGAGCATTACCTTGAAGCCGAGGAAGAGGTTCGTTCTTTTGAAGAAGAGATCGACAACCTTAAAAAGGAGCTGCGGACCAAGGAAGGAGAAGTGAAATCCTTCAAGGACCAGATGGGACAGAAACGCTCCAAGCTGGTGGACGTAAAAACTAACAAGGAATACTCGGCTATCCAGGCCGAAATGAAAACTACCGAGGAAAAGATTGCGGAAAATGAGGAGCGACAGCTTGCCATCATGGAAAGCCTGGAGGGAATAGATGGCGAATTGAAGCAACAAAAAGAGGCTCTTGCTGAGGAAAAACGGAAATTTGAAGAGATCACAAAACAGAAAGAGCAGGAAAAGATCCGGCTGATGGAGGCCATGGAAGAAGAAAAGGCAAAAAAAGCTGACTCCACCGATAGAATCGACCCCGACACCATCAAAATTTATAACAGCCTGGTGAAGTCCGGCAAAACGGACGCTATTACCGAGTATAAAAATCAGGCGTGCCAGATTTGCTTCGCAAGAATCACCCCCCAGGAAGAGATATTGTTGAGTAGAGGGAAGGATATTATCTTTTGCCCTCAATGCGGCCGCTTTCTCTATTCGAAAGAGTAGCCCTTCCGCAGCCCTACCCGTTTGGACAAATTGTTACTTAACTCTTATGCGTTCACGGGCTTTTCCGTACGCTTTTAAAGGTTGCCGTTTACCAGTACCGGTGGAGTACTGGAGTAGTGGGGCTAGGATTTCCGTTTACCAATGCAATCGAGTCATGTGCCTTGGCATCCGGCATGTTAAATCGAACGTCCGTTGGCCTTGGGTTTTTCCAATACTCCGGTACTCCACCACTCTATTACTCCTGCTATAAATGGAATAACAGATTTCTTGTACTAGGTAAACATGCACCGTAAACGGTTACTAAACTCTTTAAGATCCAGCGCGGGTCTTTCTTTTTGCCGGAGGCGGCTAAGCGGCCGCTGCGAATTTATTTCGTGGAGGAAAGTCCGGGCACCACAGGGCAGGGTGCTCCATAACCTGGAGTGGGGGCGACCCCAAGGAAAGTGCAACAGAGAGTAGACTTCCCGCCTCGGCGGGTAAAGGTGAAACGGTGAGGTAAGAGCTCACCATTTCCACGGGTGACCGTGGAAGATCGGTAAACCCCACCCGGTGCAAGGCTAAATAGGGGGACGCATGAGGGCGGCCCGTCCCAAGTCCCCGGGTAAGCCGCACGATCCAATCGGCAACGATTGGACCAGATGAATGGCCGCTACCTCCTTTTTGGAGGGTACAGAACCCGGCTTATTGCCGCCTCCGGTATTTTTTTTGGTTTCACAGTTCACGGTTAAAAAGGTTCAATTCCGAACCGGCAACTCTCATCCCAAAACCAACAAAAGGAAAGGAGACGCGAATGATTAGAAAAATTTCCACATTCATCATTTCAGGTTTGATTTTGACAGGTTGCGCTTCCCAGACCGGCTGGTCGCCTACCATTGATCCTTATAATGATCCGGACCCAGGAAGAATTTCCGCAGACAAAGCCGAATGCAAGGATCTGGCTTTGCAGGCATCCGGAGGCACGACCACGGAAGTGGCTAAAGGAGCTGCGGGTGGCGCGGCTATAGGTGCGGCAGGTGGAGCTTTACTCGGTGCTCTTTCAGGAGGAACCACCGTGGCCCAAGGCGCATTAGCAGGCGCGGCCATAGGCGGCATGGGAGGAGGCGTTTCCCAGGGAATGAGCGCGGAAGAAGCCTACAAAAGGGCTTTTACCAATTGTTTACGAAACCGCGGGCACAACGTGATCAACTGATTTAACGAACCAATTTGAGCCTTTGAAAAATTCAGATTTTAAATCCCTTTAAACGTTTTCTGCCGTAACTTGGAATAAAAGAATAATGGCTGAGCCTTCCATCATTCCGTTTTTGCTCCTTCCAACACTCCACCACTCCACCACTCCGGTTTTTCTCCTTCCCCCTTCATTCATACCCCAACTCCTCTAAAGAACGGGGCGAGCGGCTCCAGTCCTTTTTCACCTTGATTCTCAGGTCGAGGTAGACCTTAATCTTGAGATGCATTTCTATTGCACCTTTGCCGGCACCTATGTTAATGCTCCCGTGCCTTTTAGGATTATCAAATACGCTTTGGAATAATGATTTCATTTTACTTGAAAGATTCATGTTCTTACGTTAAAATGCTTACGTAAGCAACAATGTGTGTCGGGCAATAAAAAAAATTGGATGGGGGGAAAGTTATGGACAAAATATTCTCAACGCGAATTGATGAATCCGTAGTTAAAAGAATTGAACTCATTGCCCGTGAATTGGGAAAGAGCAAAAAGGCTGTTGTTGAGGGAGCGATTCAAATGTTCGCGGAAAAAGTTGAAAAGCAAAAAAATATTGATCCCCTTGAATGCACATGGGGCGCTTGGAAGAGAAAAGAAAAACCCGGCCCCACTGTTAAAAAGACGCGGGAAACATTCCAAAAATCAATGTTGAGGCATCAATAATGAAAGCATTCATCGATTCAGATGTAATGATCTGGCATCTTCGCGGTGAAGGAAAAGCCTTAACATTTTTGAGAAAATTAAGGGACGGTAAAGAGCATGAATTGTGGACGGGCGCTATGCAGCGTGCGGAGGTGGTGTTTTTTATGCGTCCTGGCGAAGAGGAGGCCACCAAACTGTTTCTTTCTCAATTCAAAACGGCCCCTGTAGACCAGGCCATTGTCGATGCTGCGGGAAGTCTATACAGGCGGTGGCATCCGAGCCATGGAACCGACGTCAATGACGCACTTCTTGCCGCCACAGCTATTCATTATCAAGGCCGGATATTTTGCCTTAACAAAAAACATTATCCTATGCCGGAAATATTTGTCCAAAAGGCATGGTAAAGATATTGCCGCTTGCCAGCAAGTACCAACCCACTGGAGTTTGTCTACCCTTTAACAACAAATGTGAATACGGGAACCTTCTACTCATACCCCAACTCCTTTAAAGATCGGGGCGAGCGGCTCCAGTCTTTTTTCACCTTGATTCTCAGGTCGAGGTAGACTTTTACACCGAGCCGTTTCTCTATTTCGCCTCTGGCCCGCGTCCCTATTTTCTTCAACAGGCTTCCTCCCGTTCCGATCAATATCCCTTTTTGGGAATCCCTTTCCACGAAAATGGTTCCGAAAACCGCCAACATTCCGTTCTTTCTTTCCTCCATCCCCTCCACCACCACTGCTGTGGAGTAAGGCACCTCCTGCTTCGTCAACTGAAATATCTTCTCGCGTACCAATTCCGAGATCAAAAATTTTTCGCTCTGGTCGGTGGAGACATCTCCAGGAAAATAGAAGGGACCCTCCTCCAGGTACGACAGAATCTTTTCCTCCAAGGCATCGGTGGAAGGGTCTTGTAAAGCGGAAATGGGGAAAAATTCCCTGAAAGTAAACTCCTTTTGGAAGAGGTCCATGGTGAGGAGAACGGAGTCTTTTTCCATCTTGTCTACCTTGTTCAAAATCAAAAAACCGGGAACGTCGTGTTGTTTGATCCTGGACAGGATATATTTGTCGTCATCACAAATGTCCCCGTCCCGATCAGTCATGAAGAGAACCAGGTCCACGCCTTTCAGCGCCTTGAGGGCCTGTCCGCGCATATATTGGCTCAATTCGTACTTCTTTTTATAGATGCCCGGGGTATCGATAAAAACCATCTGGGCTTCCTCGGTGGTTTTCACGGCGGTGATTCTGTTTCGGGTGGTCTGGGGTTTGTTGGTGACGATGGAGACCTTCTGGTTGAGCATTCGGTTCAGAAGAGTGGATTTACCCACGTTTGGGCGTCCCATGATGGCTATGAAACCGGATTTTGGCATAATCTTTGATGGGTAAGGATTTAGGTGGTTGTTTACCGGAAGACGCTGAATAAAATTATGAAAAATTAGTCATGACTCAGGCAGAAAGGCCACAAGGCCGTAGAGGCAGGAGGCACAAAGTGGATTTCAATTTCTGTTACATGGCTGGAAACTTTTGCTAGTATGAATAAGTGTTTTTTTCTGATTTGGTATTTTATCCAGTATCTACTATCAAGCTTTGGTCTTTTAACTGTAAACCTGGAACCTAATAACCTGAGTAGTTACGTTTTTTTATAGAGTGGGAACTTTCTTCAAAAAAGTTGTGTCTAATCAACAACAAAAAGAAACAGAGTGCTCCGTAAATGCCAACTGAATAAGTTTACCACGAAGGTGCAGGGGGAAAAAAATAGCTGTTCAGGGGTTCAAGATTCTGGGTTCACGGTTCAAGGTTAAAAAGGCTTGAAGCCAAAGTGTTTTAAGGTTAGGGAGCTTGTAATTAACACTATACTTTTGGCCAAGAAACTATAACGTCAGCAAGAGCAGAAGGCTTTCAACGGGGAACCTTGAACCTGAACAGTTCCAAATTGCCGAAGATGGTTATATAAATGAATGAAACCAAGCTAGTACGGAAAGCACAACAGGGCCACCAAGGAGCCTTTGAGGAACTATTTGAGAAATACCAGGGGTTTGTTTGGAATGTGGTTTATCGAATGACCTATGATTTTGAAGAATCCGAGGACATGGCCCAGGAGGTTTTTGTAACGGTTTGGAAGAGTTTGAAGAACTTTCGCGGCCATTCAGCTTTTTCAACCTGGCTGTACCGCATCGCAGTGAACAAAACCCTCAATCGATTGAGGAGCAAAAAGAGTTTTTCTTCTTTGCCGGGAGAACAGGTGGAGTTTCATCTGGACAGGGAAAAATTCCTGAAGCAGAATCCGGAAACCACTTTCAACGAACTGGAAGGGGAGAAGACCCTGGCGGAACTTCTGGGACGCCTGGACCCGGATCGGCGGTTGGCAATTATTTTGAGGGAACTGGAAGAGCTTAGTTATGAGGAGATTGCCAAGGTGATGGATACGCCCATTGGAACGGTGAGGTCCAGGATAGCGCGAGCCAAAAAAGACTTAATGGCATTGGCACAGGCAACCGTTAACCGTAAAAAGCCGTGACCGTTTACCGTGTCCGTTAAAAACCGTTAAAGGCTGTGACCGTTTACCGTGTCCGTTAACCTTGAACCTGACAACGTTAAAGGAACTACCTTATGAACGTGGATGATCTTTTTAAAGGAGCACGACGCCTAAAGGCCCCCCACTCTTTGAAAATGAAAGTGCGGGAAGAGATTGCACAATCCTCGACTTTGGAGTCTAAACCGTCTTGGGTGGAAGGGGTATCAAACTTTTTGTTCCCGTTGAGGAAGGGGCTAGCTGTAGCCGGCGCCTTGGCGATGATTATACTGGTTGTGCACTTTTCTCAACCTACGAAGGAAGCGTACTTCACCCAAAAACCGGAGGTCAGTATCGCGGAATTGGAAAATTTCGTGAACGAAACCCTGGGACAAGAGTTTCTGCAGGACGAAGAGCAATGGCCATGGTTTGAAGAGGAAGGAGAACCGGATGATTTTGACCAGTTCTTCGAGGATCAGTTGAACGAAATCTTTTCACTTAATGGAGGTAACAATCATGCGTAAGTTATTAGTTTTGATCGTAGCGGCAACACTCATCCCAATGGCAGCCTTTGCAGGAGAGAGAGCCGGAAAACACGGCCGGATGGATTTTTTTAAGAATCTGGGCCTGAATAAGGAACAGATTACGGAAGTGAAGAAGCTCCATCTCCAAAACCGGCGGGAGAGGGTGAAGTTGCGAAGCGAGACGGAGTTGAAACAGATCGATTTCCAGGAAGAGCTTCAGAAACCTCAGTGGGACAAAAAAGTATTGGACCAACTCATTGAGGAAATCGGCGAACTGGCGGCCAAAAAGAAAAAGATGAAGCTCGGCAACCATGTAAAGATCATGACCATTCTCACCCCGGAACAAAAAGAGAAAATGGTGGAACAGATGGGCGTCAGGATGTTTGGGGGTGGAGGCGGCGGACGGAAAGCAGAGGACAGAGGACGGAAGGCAGAAAACAGTAGGCAGTAAGCAGTATGCAGAGGACGGCCAACCGTTAAAACCCGTGTCCGTGAACCGTGTCTTTGAACCTTGAACCCTACAACCTGTGCAGTAACGATAGGTTTACCAATCATATGCTGTTGCCCGGACTCGGATTCGGGCAGCAGCTTTTTTTTTGGGATAAGCCTTTATGTGGTCCCTAAAAAGTCAAAATCTTGTTTGTTTAGGCCCGGATGGTGGTCGTGGAAATTATTTTTTACTACTGTAAACCTGATAATCTGAGTAGTTACGATTTTACAGCCTAAAGTTATCCCCCAAACGCTTTTAAAAACCCTTTGAGCTTTTCTTCAATTCCTTCCTTTTTCCTTTCATCGGGTGGGGAAGGAGGCGTGGATGCCGACCTCTTGGCAAGGGCCTCCACGCAGGGATTTTTACTGTCTGTTCCTTTTTGGACAAAGGGCACTTGTGGGCCGCTGGAACTGGTAGTTGTGCCCAATAGCGCTCCAAGGACCCCCCTTGCAATATTTTCGGTATCTGCCAGAACATAGGGTTCCGCCAAGGTTCCCCGGATCTGCACAGGTACGGTGAGTCTCAAAAGGCTTTCCTCCTTGGGCCGCGCTTTTATGGTAAGTCGCACTCTTTCACTGGCTAGGTTGACACTACCTTCTCCAGCCACGGTGATTGTCCCGGTGTCCAGCAATAAACCCTCATTCATGGCAATGCCGTTACGGATGCGGAATCGGCACACGAAGCAGTTCAGGTCGGTATGTTCCTTCTTTCCTCCTCCCGCAAAGAGTTTGAACAGGTCGGAGCCCTCAAAATCAAGGTATTGGTTGTCGATTTCTCCCTTTCCCATTACCATATTGATTTTCCCATTCAAGCTCTCCATCAACGTTTGCAACGATCCTCCGTTTCCCCGGAGATCCACCTCCAGGTCCACATTGCCGGAGGAGAGCAGATTGGTGGCTTTCATTTTCTTCAGCAGTGGGGCTATGTTGATTTCCTTGAGATTGATTTTCGCTTCCAAAGCCGGATTTGCCTGGCGGACATCCAGGGAAAGGTCTGCGAAAAGGGTCCCACCCTCCACCTCTCCCTTCAACGGATTTATCCGAAGGTTGCCTTCCTCCAAGGCCAGGTCCAGGTCCATCTTTTTTAGTTCCACACCGTTGCCGGAAATTTTTCCATTGGAGATCCGGACATGGGTATCTACTATATTCAAACCTTCCAGGGGAAAGGGGGTGTTGCTGAAAATCCTTTGGCCGGTATCCGCGAAGGCGATCCCGGAACTGCCTGGAATGAATTCCCAGAACCTCGCGCTTTTTTGGGAGTTGCCCCATTTCAACCACTCATCAAAGTTAAAATCCAAACTGGTGAAATGGGCTTGGATGTAAGGCCGTTTTGTGCCCATCTTCACCGATGCCGTACCTTCAAGCTTACTACGCCCCAAACTTGCCTGGAACTTATTTAAGGAGTAGGTTTCATCCACATCGCTAAAATCCGCCGTAATGCGCAAAGGACCCAAGGGCGGCAACTCCATTGTCGTCCATTGGGAGAGGTTAGAAAGGCTAGATGCTTGCGCTTGAATGTTCAGGTCAAACCCGCTCCCTTTCAACGGATTCCTCACTGTTCCCTCTATTTTCAAGGTTGCCTCCGCAAGCTTGGCGTTCAGATGGATGGGAAAGTGGGTGCCAGGTGAAGCTAATTGGTTAAGAGGACCCGTTTCGGCTGTAATCTCCATCGGTTGGTTGTTGACGATGGCGGAAAGTTCAAGGTGAAGCGGACTCTTCAAATCCTCCGCCCGCGCTGAAAAGTTTTGGATGGCAATGTCCGTGGTTTTTAAGGAAAATGGGTGGCGGTAACTTAGCTTGGCCTTTTCCATGCGGATTTCGTGAAGAAGGGAAATGGGCGCATCCTTCGGATGGGTGGATTCGGATGAGCCGGATGCCGTTTTGGTTTTCAGCGGTTTGTTTCCTTTTCGGAAAATCCAGTTTCCGCGCCCTTGGGAATCCGTTTCCAAAAGAATGTCTGGGGAGACCAACACAAGGCGCTTGACCTGCACATCTCTAAAAATCAAAGGAATGGGATGAAGCTCGAATTCCAGACGCTCCAGTTTTACCATCTCCCGCCGCGAACCCCATGGAGCATTGGAGAAAGAGACAGCATTGGCTGTGAGAGTGGGGCGAAGAGAAAGATTCAGGATGAGATCGCCGGGGATCACCAGGTTACGTCCAGTGGCTTCCTTTGTTTGCTGTATGACCAGTTCACGAAATTCCGTGAAATCCATGGATTTCCACATAATGGCGATTACCGCCACAAAGGCAATTCCAAGCACGGCAAGGGCAGCGATGATGGTTTTGAAGCGCATGGTTTTTTCTCGATTTTACTTAGAGATGTTTGGGGAACGGCTAGCTTTAAAAAGGGGAGGTGAGCGAAAGTTTAATGAATTGGTTTGGGCAATGAGATGATTTCGACCACATTACAAATTTAACCACAAAGCTAAAAAAAAATTCAAAAACTTTTAAAATCAAAGACATGTAACCACGAATTTTACTAATTTCACGAATAAACATTTATAAATTAGTGTAATTCGTGAAATTCGTGGTTAAGAAAACTTTTGTTCTTTATTTTTTTGTGTTTTGTAGCAAGGTTCAAATAAATTTTTTCACACGAGGAATGAGATCGTGCTTTTTGATGGGTTTGGTGATGAAGTCATCAGCTCTCAGGCGAAAAGCCTTTTCCTTGGTTTTTTCTTCCATGTCGCTGGTGAGGACCATCAGCGGAATTCTTTCCATGGCCGGATCGCTTCGGACCTTTTTCAGAAGCTCAAAACCGTCCATCACCGGCATCATGATGTCTGCAATAATGAGATGTGGGCAGGTTTGGTTCATGATATCCCAAGCCTCTTTTCCATTGGCCGCCTCCAGAATATTCACATCCAATTTTTCAAGGATTCTGCGGAGTAAAATGAGTGTTTCACTGGTGTCTTCCACCAATAGCAGGACCGGTCGAACGTAAGGCAGCCTGGCATAAAATACGCTTCCTTCTCCAGGGGTGGACTCAAACTCCAGATTTCCTTTGTGGGCTTGCATGATTTCCAGGCTGAGGGGGAGACCCAGACCTGTCCCTTTCTCTCCTGCTGTCCCCAGTGTGGAGGTTTTTACCTCATATTTGAACAAGGAGTTCTTACGGGTTTTTTTGATACCAACGCCCGTATCCCTCACCGCAATGGTGGTGGGATTGTCCGAGG
>JAJDAS010000561.1 GCA_029261755.1 Nitrospinia bacterium | reverse complement strand
GGGGATGGCTTATTCCGGGAACCGTTTCATCGACGGAGAGGTCCAGGTGGAATTTTCTCCTATTCCCCTTGTGGGTTTGCACGCCGGGTACCGATATATGGATGTTAAGGTGGATGAGTCCGGGGTATTCGTGGACACCAGCTTTTCCGGTCCCTTCCTGGGGGCTTTCATTCGGTTCTAAGTACGGGGCATTTCTAATAACTCACTTTTTTCAACAAACCTACCACGAATTCCCCCTTTGTTAATGGGGGTAGGGGGTTGTAAAGTGATTTTTTGGAAGTGTCATAGAGAAAGATAGGACTTCCTTCCCCAACGTTTTCCACTGCCCTTGCCCTTCAGTAGCTTTCCTTTGCTCAGAGCCCCCCAACTCCAGCCTTTTGGATGGAAATAATCACCCAATATATCTTTTTACCCTGGGAATAATATCTTCCAATACCAAGGGTTTGGTGACAAAATCACTGGCGCCGAGCTTGAAAGATTTATCGCGAGTATTGACTTCATCGTCAGCGGTAATAACAATTACGGGAATTTGGTTCGACTTTGAGTCTTGTTTTACGTGTTTTAAAAATGTAAAACCGTCCATTTCCGGCATGGCAATATCCGTGATGATCACATGGGGGGTAATCTGTCCTAAAATTTCCAATCCTCTTTTCCCACTCTCGGCCTCAATGATTTGAACGTCAAGTGGCTCAAGGTAGGCGCTGATCAGTAGACGAGCTGGTTGGTCGTCGTCAATGACGAGTATGCGAGGCTTTATGTCCGGCAATTGCGCGTAAAAGACGCTGCCTTTCCCTTCCGTGGACTCTACATAAAGTTTGCCGCCTTGGGCATTCATGATCTCAAGAGAATAAGGAAGGCCGAGTCCGGTACCCGTCTCTCCCTCTGTGCCCTTGGAGCTGGTTTTCACTTCCTCTTTGAAAAGATTAGCTAATATTTCTTCTTTTATGCCGGCTCCATTGTCTTTGACCGCTATGGTGGCTTTGTGGTCTGAAGGAATATAGACGGTTATTTCATCTCCTTGGCGGCAGAATTTAATGGCGTTTGAAAGCAGATTGGCAACTACCTCCTCCAACAACCTGGGATCCGCGTAAAGCCGTAATCTTTCCGGGACCATATTCAACAGCTTAATACCTTTTTTTTGAGCCATACCTAAATAGTTTTCCACTGCCGCATTTGCCAATGAGCGTCCGTCTATAAATTTAAAAAGAGGTCGAATGGCTCCGCTGTGAATCCGGCTCATATTCAGTAGCTCTTCAAGCATTACATGTAGTTTCCTGCATGAGTTGAGGATGCGTTGAAGTTTATTCGCATGCTTTTCAGAGATAGGATCTTTTTTGTCATTTATTATGAGGTCCAAAAACCCCATGATGGAAGTAAAGGGGTTTTTTAAGTTATGCGCCACAAGGAGTATGAATTTATCTTTTAGTTTCGTGGCGTTTTCCGCTGTTTCTTTTGCCTTCCTTAGCTCTTCGCTTGTGCTTTTTCTTTCCGTAATGTCCACAAAGGTAACCACGGCCCCTATCAACGAACCGTTTTTACGCATGGGGTACGCCCAGTATTCCACTGGGAAACTAGTTCCGTCCGTGCGCCAAATGATTTCATCGTCGCAATGCGATTCTTTCCCCTCAGAAATAGATTGGAAAATTCTGCACTCCATCGCCGTAATAAGCTTTCCATCCTTCCGGGCGAAATTAATCAATTCATGCGCTTTTCTCCCTATTAGTTGACTTTCGTCCTCGTACCCAAGCATTTTGAGGCAGGAGGAATTGACAAATATGCAATTTCCCTGAAGGTCCAATCCGTATATAGCTTCTCCAGTAGAATTGAGAAGGAGGCGGACCTGTGTCTCACTTTTTTTCAGGCTCTTCAAGATAGGGTTCGTGGCATTGACTAAGAAAATCGATCCAACGATTATAAAAAAGATAGCGATTCCGGCTGATATTAAACCCGCTCGGATGAAAGGCGCCCGAATTTCATCCAAATCCATCTTTGCCACGATTCCGAGATTTAATACCGTTACAGGTTCGAAGGCAGCCAGAACGGTTTCGCCTCGATAATCAAGCCCTATTAAGGTCCCAGATTTCCCCGAAAGGGCTCGTCGCATGGGTTCGGCTAAATCTGCGTTAAAAGGAACGGGTCGGGGTTTGTCCAGATCGAAATGCCTGTGGCGAAGTAGGAATATGATTTCATCCCCTTCCCGCATGGCCAATACAAATTCGCCGGTTTCCCCAAAGCCCTTATAGAGTTTATGGGCCTCAGTAATTTGGCTCAATGTGGCAGACCGAGAGCCTTCCGGGTAATCATTGCTGTATATAGCGTCGAACCTGCCAACAGCTTCTATCAAGCGGGCCTGGCTTTGGGCGGCGTTGGCCAACCAATCCCGTTCTTCATGAATGGCCGTATGGTACAGTTGATAAAACGTGGCCCCACTGACGAGTAACACCACGGTGGTCATAATAACAATGAGATAAAATAGTCTTTGTTTTGCTTTCATGGCTTAATTCGTTGCCCGCAAAAATTTTTCAGGTATAACCTTTGATTCATTAGAGTTTAAAAAGGTGTTTTTTCTTTAAGACAAGTGAAGTGATTTTGCCTCTTTAAGCAGGCTCTATCAAAATTGCTCTCTATCTGTATTGTATGTCTATTTTTAAGTGATAAAAGAAAGATTGCAAAAAGAGCTACGCTACAACCCTTTCATGTATTTAAGGTCGCAAATTGAATACCATTTTTTTCAAATCAACCTAACTTATTGAAAAATCAAACGAAAACAAAAATTCTTCTATAGCCCGTTCCGTTAGATTTGCTAACAAAACAAGCAAATGAGCAGATGAGATGCTTGTTTATGGTGCATCTGATAAATCAGATCTATCAGATGCAATTGCAATTGGTTGATGCCTCTCTGCGTTGAAATGGTAAATGACTAATGACGGCGAAGCCAAATGGCCAATGACCATAGATAGGCAAAATCGTAGGTTTTCAAAAGGGCACCTGATATTAATGACCCGAAAAACTCTACCTGGGAGCTTATAACATGCAGTGTGGCGGGCGGCTAGGGAGCAACGGGCTTGGGGGACTTGCGAGGCAGGAATTTTTTTCTAAGCAAATTGATCTGACTTTTTACTTCGTCCAAGTTGGAGATGTTTTCCTGGATTTTATTTAAAATTAACGAAACCTTTTCCTGTTTTTTGGGATTTTCTAACTGCACCAACCTATCCGAAACCTGGTCGAACCTATTCCTTAGTTTAAAATACTCGTGCTTCTTGCTATTTATCTTTTTCAGGTCTTTCCGGTACTTAGCGGCCAGCTTTCTTTTCTCTCCTATCTCCTTTTCTCTGTTCCGAGTACGCATCGCTTCCATTTTATCGAGTAGAACTTTTTGGCTTTGGGCCATGGCTTTCTGCTCCGATTCCACCAGGTTTACCTCTTTCGCAAAGCCCCCTCCCTCTTCTTTGAATAAATCTTTCAGATCGGAGATATATTCTTCGTATTCTTCGTTGAAAAGGTTTTCCCTCGCCTCGATTTTTTTCAACTCTTCCTCATAATTCTTCGTTAAGCCCTGCTCCTTTTCCGGCGTGTTTTCCATCTGTTCCTGGATCGCCTCTCTGGTAGCCAGTACCTCACTCTCAAAAGTAAGGCAGGAAGAAAGCCCAAGGGACAAGCTGAACCATAATAGGAGGCAACCTACTGTTTTAAGTAATTTCATTTTTGGTAATCGGAAGAGGTTTAGATGATTACACGTTTAAAATCAAAAGCAAACTAAATTTCACAAAGAGTGAAAGAGTAAAGGAGAAGAAAAAAAAGGAAATGTCTTTTTTAAATTTGGGTTTTCCTCTTTTCCTCTTTGTG
>JAJDAS010000560.1 GCA_029261755.1 Nitrospinia bacterium | reverse complement strand
AATTGCTGGGCTAATTTCACAAGTCCCTACGGGACAAACTAAAGATCACTTCCTTAACTTAATGGCAGTGAAACCGGAGTTTGGGAACGGGCAGTTTTGAAATCTTCAATATTGAGGTTTCTCTAAAATGAAAAATCCCTTTTCATTTTGAAAACCTTCCTATCTCCCTGATATAAATAGTTTAAACGATAATCCCACGCCTTTAATGTTTTTCATTCTGGAATTCAGACACTCCCCTTAATATTGCCTCACCTGTCCAAACGCCTTTAAAAACAGTGTCTTAGCTTTTCTTTGCTGGTTGGCATAGTTTCTGCATTAAAAATGGTCAAACCATTTTCTCTGGAAAACTATACATGTCAGCCAATATCCTCGTTGTTGATGACGAAAAGGTCCTCCTCAGATCAATAAAGCATTCCTTATTACTGGAAAGTTTTTCGGTTGATACGGCCTCTAATCCCAACGAAGTTTTTTCCAAAATAAAAAACAAATCCTACGATGTAGTGGTGACGGATTTCTCCATGCCGGAAATGAACGGTCTTGAGTTGATCCAACAAGTAAAACGCACTGCCCTCAATCTCCCTGCCTTTGTTTTAATGTCGGGTTACGGCAATCTGGATATGGCTATTCAGGCTATGCGTTCTGAAGTTTCGGGTTTTCTAAAAAAACCCTTCACCCGCGACAAACTAGTTTTCTGTATCAAAAACATCCTTGTGAAGAAGGCACAGGTCAACACACGGCCTTTATTTGTCCAGGGGTTTAGAGGAGGAATTTTATCCGCTTTGAAGGAACTTTTCTCAGTACAGGAAAGCTCTTACAAAAATTTTGAAAAAGTGATTGAGAAACTAGCGGAAGAAATCGACAAAATAACCTTATATACCATGGGACATAGCGCCCGTGTTTCCAGGATATCTCTTATGCTCGCCAAAAAATTGAGGATTGATGAACATGGGTTTCAAACTTTGTTAATAGCAGCTTTGCTGCATGACATGGGCAATATGGTGCTCCCTGATGAGATATTGAACCAAACAGGAAAATTGAACGACATTGAGTTGAATATGATCCGTATGAGCCAACAAGTGGGGGTTGAAATTTTAAAATCGGCTCCCATGACTGAAAAATGCATTCCTTTAATTCTTCATCACCATGAAAACTGGGATGGGAGGGGATATCCTCAGAAGATTTGCGGGGAGGAGATTCCTCTCGGGGCGCGAATTATTGGAATAGCGGAAGCTTTTGACGCAATGTTTTCCTTGCGACCTCACCGAAAAGCTTATTCCGAGAGTGAGGCCAAAGCGAATATTTTAAAGGCTCGTGAGTCGCAGTTCGATCCTCTTTGCGTGGATATTCTTTTGGATAGTTTTGACGATTTCAGGGATCATCTTAATCCTCAAACCTGTTAAAAGAAGTTTTTAAAACATAGATACAAAAAATAATACTTATTTGCCAGACAGACATTGTCCTCCCCCCTTTATCCTCCCGTAATAGGTGGGAATTAGGTTAATCCCCTCTCCAGAGGGGGGAGGACGATTTTAATTCCCCCTTAGAAAAGGGGGATTAAGGGGGATGTATACTAAAACCAATTTGATTATTGGTTTTTAAAATCAAATTTTGGTTACAGTTAATGCTTAGCAATTGGTTTAGCCAATTATTAAATACCGAAAACCAATTGCGGTAGAGCATAAAAAAGCTACAAACGGAAATTTGGTTTTTTTCAATCATTAAATCCGTAAATGGATACAAATTTTTGTCACACTTTAATTGTTAGGAAAGGAATTTAATCCTTTCAGGGTATTTTCAAAAACCTAAATTAATACGATTTTTTTTATGTAAGGAGTGAACCCTATGGAAAGCGATATGATTCATGACCTTGTTAATGATGCGGGAACCTCGTCTGCCCCCCCGCCTTCTAATCAACAAACTACCAAATCGGCAACAGAAACCATTCGTGTCAACATTGCCCTCCTTGACCAGTTAATGAGCTTAGCCGGAGAGCTGGTTTTAGTTCGCAATCAGCAGCTCCAGATACTCGACAGGACCGATCCCAAAATCCGGACCATGACCCAGCGGTTTGATCTTGTTACAAGCGAGCTTCAGGAACTGATCATGCGTACCAGGATGCAGCCGGTGGGGAACGTATTCGGCAAGCTTACTCGCATAGTTCGGGACTTGTCCCAGAACCTCAAAAAGCAGATAGAGATTCATATAACCGGAAATGAGGTTGAAATGGATAAAACCATCCTGGAAGCCCTTTCCGATCCCCTGACCCACATCATCAGAAATTCCTGCGATCACGGGGTGGAGCTTCCTTCCGAACGCGAGAAAGCGGGTAAATCCCCAACCGGTCATGTTAAAGTCGCGGCTTTTCACGAAGGTGGACAAATAAACATTGAAATAAAGGATGACGGCAAGGGTCTCAATGTGAAAACCATCAAGGCTAAGGCTATTGAAAAAGGCGTGAAGTCCCAGGAAGAACTGGAAAGGATGTCCGACAGAGAAATCTTGAACCTAATCCTTCTTCCTGGATTTTCAACGGCAAAACAGGTATCAGATGTTTCCGGCAGGGGAGTTGGAATGGATGTGGTCAAGACCTGTATTGAGCGACTGGGCGGCACCCTGGAATTGAATTCCGATTTCGGAACCGGGACCAGTATTCGTCTCAGGCTGCCTCTGACCCTGGCCATAATCCCTTGCTTGATCGTGGAAGTAGCGGAAGACCGGTTCGCCATACCGCAAGTGAACCTTGAAGAACTGGTATGTCTCTATGACGAGGACGTAAAGAACAAAGTGGAACGCGCGGGCGATTGTGAAGTCTACAGGTTGAGGGACCATCTCCTGCCCCTGGTCCGAATGAGCGAAATTCTCGCCTCAGCCAAACCCTTTATCAAGGAAGACAGGGCAAGAATAGCGGAAAAAAATCGGGTGAAACAGGAAAAAGAATGGAAGGAGTTTCTTAAAAATAAAGAGGTCAGTACTGAGGAAAACGGCTCGGCTAAGTACTCCAGATCGTTAAACTTCGCGGTCCTGAAGGTGGGTTCGGACCAGTATGGCCTGGTTGTGGACAGAATATTAGGAACCGAGGAAATCGTGGTAAAGCCCATCCACTCCATGGTTAAAGACCTTCAGTGTTACTCCGGCGCTACGGTGATGGGGGATGCCAAGGTCTCCCTCATCCTGGATGTTCAGGGTCTTGCCAGACACGCCGGGATTGCATCCATTCATGACGATCATAAACAGGCTGAACAGCATAATCAGATAGGTAAAGCTGTTGATGATGATAAGCAAACCGTTCTCTTGTTCAAGAATGGTGATCAGGAGCAGTTCGCAGTGGCTCTGCCACTGATCCGTCGTATTGAAAAAATAAAGAGAGAACGAATCGAAAAAATAGGGGGTAATGAGTTTATCACGGTGGATGGAATATCCACCTTGGTCTTGCGCCTGGATGAACTTCTGGACGTAACTCCCTGCGAAGAACGGGATGAAATGTTTCTGCTCCTTCCGAAACACATCCAGCGCCCCTTTGGCATCCTGATGTCCAGGCTGGAGGATATCGTGTCCGGCGAAATAAACCTTAATACCGAAAGCTATATGGAAGAGGGCATTTTGGGAACGGCCATCATTAATAGCCGCATGACCCTATTCCTGGACATATACAGTCTGATTGAAAAGGCGGAACCGGACTGGTTTGCGGATCGCCGAAATGAAATCACTGCCCCTGATGCGGATACCCATGTGCTTTTAGTAGAAGATGTTTCGTTTTTCCGTCAACTGCTCAAAGGCTATCTTGAGTCGGATGGGTACGAGGTCAGCATCGCCGAAAACGGAAAAGAAGCTTTAGAACACCTCAAGAGTTCGGAGGTGGATCTCATCATTTCAGACATCGAAATGCCGGTGATGAACGGATTTGATTTCATCAAAAGCCTCCGCTCCAACGGCCACAACCGGAATGTACCGGCCCTGGCCCTTTCCGCGCTGGATTCAGAAGAAG
>JAJDAS010000559.1 GCA_029261755.1 Nitrospinia bacterium | reverse complement strand
CATGCCTACGACTTAGATGGAGACTTTAACAGGGAAAATAGGGGGATCAACGAATCTTTTGAAGATTTAAGTGACCACAATGTTTATATATGCCGTAGTAAATATTTCATGCAATTGGAGCAATTTCTTAAATATTTCCCCTTATCCAATATTTTAATTTTAAACCAGAGCGATTTATTAGATAGACGCCGGGAAACGCTGCAAAAGAGCTTCAGCTTTTTAGGGGTTGACGAATTTCATCATCCGAGAAAATTTGCAGCCATTAAACATCCATCCAGCATGAAAAGAAGAAAAACCCCCTTTGGTTTCTTCCTGGCAAGAACCGTTGGAAAAAACATTCTTTCCAAAGCGCCCTACAACATTCGTGGGAAATTAGGGCATTTGCTTTATTTACCTTTTTCAAGAAGAATTGAACAACCTGTTTTAGAAACTTCATTACGAGATAAAGTAATTGAATATTTACAAGATGATGTTAATAATCTCAGGAAGTTTACGGGGTTAAGGTTTGATGATTGGTGTTTGTAGCTGTTTGATCTTGGCCAAAAATGTTGTAACTACTCAGGTGTTTAGGCTGAAGACTGAAGTGTATCAATGATTTCGCAATGGCCTAATCAAGCCATTTAAGACCTTCTCAGTTTTGTGTGATCACGCATGACCATTTTTTATAACCTTCCACCTTCAGTTAATCCACCTGAGTAGTTAATAAATGTTAAAAAAACAAGATACCCAGAGTCTTTCCATTACCTTATGCCGACGGAACCTACCTCCTCATAGGAGTAAGGGTTCTAATGCCAACCCCATCACACTGGAGGACGGCATCCTTGATGAAACAGCTTCTTTTTTAAAGAGCGCCGGCCATCGTGTTACAAATATCAAGGATGGACCATTCAATCTCAAGCCGTATGAGATTTTGTGGATGATGGTTAACGCCAACTGGTAACCGAAGGCGAGTCGACAACTATCATCTATGTCCACATCTGAACGTCCTTTGGTGGTGATTTGGCATGCGGAACCCCTTCCCCCTCCGAAAGCGGCGGGCCTCCCAAGACCCCGCCTCCACCTTCGGGAAGTGGCCAAAATTCTTCTCCGCGATGCACGGGCCACCGATGTTTATACCAATTATTATCGCTTGCGTCGATTGGCTGAGAAAGGCATTCCTGATGTGTTGGCAGTTTCCACCATGGGCCGATACGAGTTCCTGGTCGAATGCGGTATTTCCGCCAATTGGGTTCCTCTTGGGTATTACCATGAGCTTGGGCGTGATATGGGGCTTCCACGTAATATAGATGCACTCTTCCTTGGAGTGGGCGAAATCCCACGGCGAAAGCGACTACTCAAACGTCTTCGCCGATGCGGCATTAACCTGTTGGCTATGGGAAATTTTTTTGATCCCGCTTGTTGGGGCGAAAACCGGACTAAACTTTTGAATCGTGCTAAAATATTGATCAACATTTCGCGTCATCCAGGCGAACTTTCCGGCTTCCGGCTAATTCTTGGGATGGCAAATAAAGCGCTGGTGATATCGGAGCCCATCCACAACCCGAATCCCTATATTCCCGGAAAGCACTTTGTCTGCGCCACCATGGAAGAAATGCCGGATGTCATTCGCTACTATCTTGCACACCACAAAGAACGTGAGAATATTGTGAACGAGGGATTTCGACTCGCAACCGAAGAGGTAACTTTGGCAAACTCCATATCTCGTATTCTGGAGCTGATCCAAGGGCATGTAAAAAGGGTCGCTGTTAGTGAACGTTTAAGTGTTATTAAGAACTAATTTAAGAGGAACCAGCCTATGAACCAACCCATCCAACCAATTCTTATTTTAGGGACCAGGATCTTTGCGGAAGAGGTGGCAGATCTGGTCTCTGAAATTCCGGGTTTTCAGGTAGCCGGTTTTGTGGAAAACATGGAACCCGAGCGATGCCAAAAAAAAATGGAAGGATTACCGATTTACTGGGTAGAGGATTTACCAAAGCTGGCCGAGGACCATTTAGCCATATGCGGGCTCACCACCACGCATCGAAGCAGGTACACGGAACAAGTTGCCGCGCTCGGAATCCGTTTTGCCTCACTGGTCCATCCATCAGCCAGGGTTTCGCCCAAAAGCACCCTTGGTGAAGGGTCAATGGTAAGCGTGGGATCAATTATCGCTGCCCATACTCACTTAGGCCCGCATGTTATTGTAAACCGGGGAGTGTTGATCGGGCACCACACGGAAATAGCCAGCCACGTCTCTGTTCAACCCGGCGCAAATATCGCCGGAGCTTGTCGTATTGGAGAAGGTACGTATATCGGAATGGGGTCGGTGGTGATCGATCGTATTACTATCGGGGCGCATTCAGTTGTAGGCGCTGGTGCAGTAGTAACCAAAGACGTTCCCGACAATGTCCAGGTTGTCGGCGTACCGGCCAGGATCGTTAAGGAAAATATCAACGGTAAATAAAATATGCACAGAAATAAACTCATCATCAATGTGGCCGCTACCGGCATCATTCCCACCAAGTCCGATAACCTCCATCTCCCTATAACACCGAATGAAATTGCCGAGGACTGTAATCGTTGCTACCAGGCGGGAGCTTCCATTTTTCATCTGCATGCTCGTGATGAGGAGGGGAAGCCAACCTATCGCTCAGAGGTATACAGGGAAATCATTTCGAAAGTAAGAAACAGGCGCCCGGACGCCATAATCTGTGTTTCCACCAGTGGCCGCGTCTTTAAAACCTTCGAAGAACGATCGGAAGTGCTCAACCTTGCTGGAGGCCTGAAGCCCGATATGGCCTCCCTTACCTTGGGATCGCATAACTTTCCCAAACAGGCCTCAGTGAATGAACCGGATATGATTTGTGCGTTGGCAAAGAAGATGCAAGATCGTGGAATTGTCCCGGAACTGGAGATATTCGATCTGGGAATGATCGACTACGCTAATTATTTGATTGAAAAAAAAGTTCTCCGCAAACCATTCTATTTCAATATATTTCTCGGTTCGCTCGGAGCGTCAAGCTCCAAACCATTTCATCTGGCCAATATGGTTACATCTCTCCCAGATGACGCTGCTTGGGCGGGAGCGGGTATCGGACGTTCCCAATTTTTCGTCAACTCCATGGCCATCACCATGGGAGGGCACGTACGTGTGGGCTTAGAAGACAATCTTTACTTAGATTTAGAAAAAAAACGGCAGGCCACTAACCTGGAAATGGTGGAACGTCTTGTGAATTTAGCAAAAGCGGCTGAGCGTGAGGTTTGCACCCCCATGGAAGCAAGAGATATTGTTGGGTTAGTATGACTATAAAAACCCAAAGCCAGGAGTTCTAAAGTGGTGGTAACTACTCAGGCCAAGGCTAAGGAATAAAAGGGGAAACTACATTTCTTCGGCAAGGAGGCTCCTCAGTCTCAACCGGAGTCTGGAAACGGCCTTGGAGTGGATCTGGGAAATCCGCGATTCCGTGATGCCGAGGACCAGGCCGATTTCCTTCATGGTAAGCTCTTCGTAATAATAAAGCGAAATCATCAGCCTCTCTTTTTCCGAAAGGGAGTCGATGGCTTCCGCGATGACTCTTTTTAGCTCTTCCAGCCGATAGCTGACCTGTGGGTCGGCGTCCTTGCTCCCTGCCAAGCAGTCCAGCAGACTCTTTTTGTCGCCCTTTTTATCGGTGAGACCCAGGTCTTCCAGGCTGAGGATGGGCTTGCTCTGGGCTGCTTGAACATTATCCAGATACTCATCCACTTCCATGCCCATTTCCTCGGCAGCCTCTTCGTTTGTGGCAGGGCGGCCAAGCTGCTGTTCCAGCTTTTTATGGACCTTGTCGATGGCTGTGGCTTTTTGCCTGATGGAGCGAGGTACCCAGTCCAGAGCCCGTAGCTCATCCATGATGGAACCCCGGATTCTGAACTCCGCGTAGGTTTTGAACTTGGCGCCTTTGGTGGAATCATATTTTTCAATGGCGTCCATCAAGCCAAGCACCCCGGAACTGATGAGGTCGTCCAGTTCAATATTGGCGGGAAGTCTGTCGGCAATTCGCTGGGCGATGTACCTGATCATGGGAGAATATTGCAAGATCAGAGCGTCCCTTTCTTCCTGGCTCAGTGCTTCTACCTCTTTTTGAATTAATTCCGCAGATACTTGGCTCATAATAAAAAATATTCAGTCAAAGATGCCGCCGGGCTTTGCGGTCCGCAAAAGCCGTTAAAGCTAACTTTCATCGTTGGAAGATTCTTCTTGGTCGCCAAAAGTGTACTGTTCGGTTGTTTGCGATGTACTTTCGCCCCATAGTTGAATGAAAACCGGGGTCAACACCATGCCAACGGCGGCAAAGATAATAAAAACAATGCTCGCTCTCATGAGAATTGTAGTAACCTGGAGCCCTCCCACCAAGCCAATTATAGAAGATAAGGTGAAAGCGATCAAGGAGAGGAAAACCACTATTTTTCTAATGGAAGCAGCCATGTCTTATCTCCTGGGAAAGCTCTCTGCTTTGGTGCTGTCAAAAAAGCCCTCAACGATTCCTCCGCTTTTCACCGCCCTTGATTCCTCAAAAACTCTCTCAGCGAGATTCTCAAAACACTTGCTGGATTTTGAAAAGGGATAGCTTTCCAACAAGGCCTTTTGCTGTCTCACCGACTTGGGAATGTTGATGTCCTTTAAGATATACCCCGTGTAGTTGAGTGTCACGCCGGGTAAAAATTTATCTATCACAGCAGTAAGTTGGCGGTAGACTTCCTTGGCCTCACCCTCCGAATTTGCAAAGTTTACAAGTAGGTTGAACCTTTTTTGTTGATGCTTTTCCTTGGCCACCTTCATAAGCGCGTAGGCGTCGGTGAGGGAGGTTGGCTCGGGAATGGCAATCACTAAAACATCCTGCGCCCTGGAACAAAAGTAGGTGACATTGGATGAAATCCCTGCCCCTGTGTCCAGTAGAAGAATATCGAAATTATTGGCCAGACGATCGAATTCCTGGGAGAGAAAAATTTTCTGGTTTCCGGATAATTGCGCCATGTCCTGTATTCCGGTGGCAGCGGGAAGGATTTTCATTCCCCCCGGACCGGTAATCATAATCTCCTCCATCTCTTTTTCACCGGAGAGGACATGGTAAAGATTGTATTTTGCTGAGACGCCTAACAGGATGGTAATGTTTCCCAGGCCAACGTCCGCATCAAAGATGAGGACCCGTTTGCCCAGCTTTGTGAGAGCGTAGCCCAAATTCACCACTACATTGGTTTTGCCCACACCCCCTTTTCCGCTGGTCACCGCAACTGTTCTAATGGTGGTGGAGGTGGGTTCGGAGTATTTCGATCCCGATATTCCCGGTTTTCGGGTACCGTTCTTGACTAGTCTTCGTAAAGTTCCGGCCTGATCCATGTTTTCGTCTCCTCTTTTATTTTCTTTAAATCTAGCCCACGGAACACACGGAAATGCACGGAAAGTTCTTTGCTTGCTTTTTTCTGTGTATTCCGTGTGTTCCGTGGGCTATACTTTGGTTTTAGTTGTTTTTAAAGATTAGTGCAATTAGTGTAATTAGTGGTTAAAAAAAATTTATTCTTTGTTTGTGGTCTTAATCCTCTACTATCTAGCCCTATTCAGATTCAAAACCAAGTCCACCAATTTTTCCGCCTCTGTGGTTTCTATGTCTTCAGGCACCTTTTGTCCGGTGGTAAAGTAAGAAAGGGGTTTATTGGTTTTTTTGGCCACATTGTAGATCATTCCATAATACACGCTTTCATCCAGTTTTGTGAAAAGGATGCGGTCGATGGAGATAGGATGAAACTTGGCATAGGCCGCAAGGATGCTCTCCTCCGTGGCGTTGGCGCTAAGGACCAGGTGGACCTCGATGGGAAGGTCCACACCCAAAAAACTTACCAGTTCGGTTAACTGGGCCTGGTCTTTTTTGCTTCGCCCCGCCGTATCTATGAGGATCAAGTCCTTCTGATCGTAATTGCTGGCCGCCTGATTCAATTCGCTGGCATTCACGATGACTTCAATGGGGATCTTCAAAATCCTGGCGTAGGTCTTCAACTGTTCCACGGCGGCGATCCTGTAGGTATCCAGGGTGATGAGGCCCACCGAAGCCTTTTGATTCAGGGTAAAGTGCGCCGCCAGTTTGGCGATGGTGGTGGTTTTTCCCACTCCCGTGGGGCCTACGAAAGCCACGATCTTGCTGGTCCCTTTTTTTAATCGGATAGGGCCTCCTATCTTGATGGACTTCACCATCTCCTGCGCAATTTGGCTCTTTACGAACCCCACATTTTTGTAATGTTCTTCGGGAACCTTGGCACTTACATCCTGGATAAGTTTCAACGCAAAGGTTTCATTGACTTTATTGGCCACCATCTCTTTAAAAACCTGCGCCAGACCTTCATGAAGAGCCGGGCCCTTGCTGGGTTCTCCTTCGATCAAAAGCTTCACCATGGATTTCAACTCATCGATGTCGGTTTTCACAGGGTCCACATCTCCCGATTTCTCCTCCTTCGTCTTCTCCTTCTTCATGAGGGTTTCCAGCATATTTTTCAGATCGGAAATGTCGTCTTGAATTGGGTTCAGCATACTCTGTAGTTTCTTTTGCTGGTCCTTTTTCGAGAGTTCCTCCAATTTTTGCTGGCGCTGGGCGGGATTCACAGCCGGCGCGGCAAGACCAGGTTTACGAGGGGGCAGTGGCCGGCTTTTGTAAGGAGAAGGAGCAGTGGGGACACGATTATTGTCCAGCGCCGCAGTTACTTCCACCATGGGTTTCCCCTGGAATCCCATGGTACCTCCTCCCCGGATGTTTCTGGTGGAGATGATCACGGCGTCCGGTCCGAGAGCGTTTCGGACCAGCCTCAATGCTTCTTGCATGTTCGGGGCCTGGAATTTTTTGATCATTTTACAAAGTCACCATGCCTATGTTTTTAATCTGAATGTTGGGCGCTATTTCATTGTGCGAAAGAACCACAACATTGGGGATAAAACGTTCCAAAAGTTTGCGCAGGTGCAACCTCACACTGGGAGACGAGAGAATCACTGGCTGTCCTTCCACCGGGGAGACCTTTTCGTAGGCTTCTTTGATGCTTATCAGGATTTTCTCCGCCATGGTGGGGTCCAGGGACAGATAAGAACCGTGGGTTGATTTCTGGACGGCACCGGAAAGGACGTCTTCCAAATTTTGCGCTAGGGTAATTACCGGCATTGCTCCGTCGGAGATGAACTGATGCGAAATGGGCCTGGACATGGCCTGTCTGACATATTCGGTTAAGATCTCCGGATCCTTGATCACGGAACCGTTGTCGGCGAGTACCTCTAAAATCGTCAAAAGGTCTCGGATGCCGATCTGTTCCTTGAGGAGGTTTTGCAGGACCTTCAGCACGGTTCCAAGTGGGAGTATCCCCGGTATCAACTCCTCCACCACCTTTGGATGGGTCTCTTTGATGTTGTCGATGAGGCTTTGAACCTCCTGGCGGCCGATAAGCTCATGGGCGTGGGTCTTGATTATTTCCTTCAAGTGGGTGGTGACAACGGTGGCGATATCCACCACGGTGAACCCGGCAGTCTGAGCACTGCCCTTTTCTTCTTCGTTGATCCAAATGGCGGGAAGGCCGAAGGTGGGTTCTTTGGTTGGGATGCCTTTGATTTCGGTTTCTCCTTCGATGCCGGGGTTCATGGCTAGGAAGTGCCCCATCATTAATTCACCATCCGCCACTTTGACCCCTTTGATCAAAATAGCGTACTGGGAGGGCTTCAACTGTAGGTTATCTCGAATATGAAGGGGTGGAATGATGATACCAAATTCCAGGGCAAATTGCCGTCTCACCGACTTGATCCGTTCTAATAGTTCTCCATTCTTTTCGGCATCCACCAAGGGAATCAACACGTAGCCAACTACCAGCTCCAATTTGTCCAGGGGCAAAATAGACTCCACTCTCTCTTTTGGAGGCGCTGAGGCGATCTTTTCCTCTTCCTTTGCTATCTCCAATTCCTCTTTTTTCTGAGATTCAATGGTAAAGTAGGCTAGCAGTCCGCATATGACGGAAAGCACCAGAAAGGAGAAATGGGGGAGACCCGGCATCATGGCAAAAAAGAATAAAACCGCAGAGGCCATGGCAAATGATTTCGGTTGGAAAAGTAGTTGCCGGGTGATGTCCTTACCAAGGTCCACATCGGAGGAGGCCCTGGTCACAACGATACCGGAGGCAGTGGAAACGATAAGAGCCGGGATCTGGGATACGAGGCCGTCTCCAACAGTCAAAAGGGTATAAACCTTGGCTGCATCCGCAAGGCTCATCCCCCCGAAGAATATGCCGATGATGAAACCACCCAGCACGTTGATCAGCGTAATGATGATTCCGGCAATGGCGTCACCACGAACAAACCGGATGGCACCGTCCATGGACCCATAAAAATCGGCTTCCTGTTCCAATTTCTTTCTGCGGTTTTTGGCCTCCACGTCATCGATCATTCCAGCGTTCAAATCCGCATCGATACTCATCTGTTTTCCGGGTATAGCATCCAAAGTAAATCTGGCTGCTACTTCCGAGGTCCGCACGGAACCCTTGGTGATTACGATGAAATTGATCAAAACCAGGATAGCGAAAACAATTCCACCCACCACGTAGTTTCCGCCCACCACAAAGTTACCAAAGGAGTGGATCACTTGTCCGGCAGCCCCCTCTCCTTCGCCGCCGTGAAGCAGGATTAGCCTAGTGGAGGCGATATTCAGGGAAAGACGGTACAAGGTGATGATCAATAGCAACGGTGGGAAGACGGAGAATTCCAGGGTCTCCTTCATATAGAGGGATACCATCAGTATGATCAATGCAGAGGTAATGCTGAAGGCAAGGAACATGTCCAGCATCACCGGGGGCAGCGGAATGATCATAATGATCAGAATGCCCACTACGCCGATGGCCAATGCAAAATCGGCGTTTTTCGCGAAACTTGGTATGCTAAAAGATCTTTCAGCCATTTTCTAAAACACTTTCCTTTTCAATTTGTAAACATACGCCAGGATTTCAGCCACCGCTTTAAATAAATTGGCGGGGATCATGTTCCCGATCTCCAAAGTCTTATTGATCAACTGCGCCAAAGGTTTATCTTCCACAAGGGGGATATCGTTTTCTTTGGCGATCTCTTTTATTCTTTGGGCGATGTGGCCGGACCCTTTGGCTATTACTTTGGGGGCTAGCTCCCCCTTGACATACTGTATGGCCACCGCTATATGGGTAGGATTGGTAATAATAACATCAGCCTTGGGAACTTCGGCCATCATCCGTTTTCTTGCCAGTTGATATTGGACGCTTTTTATCCTCGCTTTGATTTGCGGATCACCGTCCGTCTGTTTCCGCTCGTCTTTGAGTTCTTTCTTGGTCATCTTCAGGTTTTCCCTGAAGGTGTAGAACTGAAACCCGTAATCCAAGATAGCCAATAGAACCAGAATCCAAAAAACGTGCGTCATGATCCGCAACGCAATTGTTGAAATGTAAGTCAGAATTTGCCAGGTTTCCATGTCCATGAGATAAGGAATCTGGCCAAATTCCTCTTTAACGATGGAAAAAGCTACATAGCCCACTACACCGATCTTAAAAATGGATTTAACCAGTTCCACCAGGGAATTTTTTGAAAAAAGCCTTTTGACACCTTTCAAGGGATTCAGCTTGCTGAATTTTGGTTCCAGGGGTTTGAGGGAAAAATTGGGGCCTCCCGTTTGGATGAGGTTGGCCAGGAGGCCAAAAAACATAATGGTGACTACGATGGGTGCAAGTGTGATAAGGATTTCTTTCGTGACAAGCTGGAAAAGAAGGTAGACACCCGACTGTGTTACCTCCAGCCCATTGATTTCGGAAAAGATATAGGAAGAGACCTCCATGATATTTCTGAAGGTGAAGGTCCCGGCAAAATAGAAGGCAAGGATGCTGGCCAACAGCACGAAAACCGAGGAGACCTCTTTGCTGTTGGCAAATTGGCCCTTTTCCTTGGTATCTTGTAACCGTTTCGCAGTGGGGTCTTCAGTTCGTTGGTCTTTGTCCTCTTCGCTCGCCATAACGTCCCTTGCGTTACATAATGCTCATGAGGTTGCCGATATTATGCCCCATTTGCGCGAATAAACCCTTCAGGTGAAGGGCAAAGAGAGGGATAGTCAACCCCAGCATCAGCAAACCAAGTCCGATCTGGAGAGGAAATCCCACAATAAAAACATTCATTTGCGGCACCGTTCGGGCCACGAGACCCAACGCCACATTGGAAAACATCAGAGTAGCAACAATGGGGGCCGCCAGCTTCAAGCCCAAAACAAAAATATCCCCAAAAAGATGGGAGAAACTTTCCACAATAGCCCCCGAAAACTGGAATCCCAAAGGTGGGATCAGTTCGAAACTGACGCCGATGGCCTTAATAAAATAATGGTGGCAGTCAGTAATCAGAAAGATCAACATGGCAATGATGTTGTAAAATCTGGATGTAATGGACACCTGAGTGGAGGTCACCGGATCCAGCACGTTCACGATGCCAAAACCCATCTGGTAACCGACGATGGTTCCCGCCGTATCCACCGCGCTGAAAACCAGCCTTGCCAGATAGGCGATGGAGATGCCGATGAGCAACTCCGAACCCAACGCAAAAGATAAACCTGCAAAGGTGCCCGGATATTCCACATGAGGAATATCAATGGTCGGGTAAATGAGTATGGTTAATGCCATGACAAAGCCCGCCTTCATCATCGGAGGGATGGTGTTGCTGCCCAAAATAGGGGCCACACCAATGATTCCGCTGATCCTCACAAAGACGAGCAGTATGGTTTCTATTTCATATTGGGAAAAATTGAAAATGTCCATTCATCTCTCCCTTTCGAAAAGAGTTGATGGAGTATTGGAAAAAACCAAGTTCAACGACTCGATTGCATTGCAAAACGGAAACCCTGCCCACATCATTCCATCACTCCACCAAATACCGCATGCCTCCCTTCACCCAATAATATATGGTATCTGATGAAAAATCCTTGTTGTGAAACTCAACAAAGATTGCAAAAGCCATGGGAGAAACAGGAGAAGGGCCAGGAAAACCATCACAATCTTCGGAATGAAAGTCAGAGTCATCTCTTGAATGGAGGTTACCGCCTGAAAAATGGAAACCATGACACCCGTAACCAACCCGAACCCCAACATGGGAGCAGAAAGTAGCAGGGTCAACTCGATGGCCTCTTTCGCAAAACCTAATACCCAGGATTCAGTCATTTTTTATCTCCCTTAATTAAAACTCTGGAGAAGCGAGCCCATAATGAGGTGCCAACCATCCACAAGGACAAACAGCATCAGTTTGAACGGTAGGGATATCATTACAGGCGGAAGCATCATCATACCCATGGAGAGCAGAACACTCGCCACCACCATATCCAGGATGAGAAAAGGGATGTAGATGAGAAAACCGATCTGGAAGGCGGTTTTCAATTCACTGATCACAAAGGCCGGCACCAATACATTGGTGGGGATATCATCGTAAACCTTCGGCCTCTCCATTTTTGCTGCTTGCACAAATAAAGCAAGATCCTTCTCTCGGGTCTGTTTGAACATGAAATTTCTTAGTGGAGCAAGTGCAGTTCCCAGGGCCTCTTCTTGTGGAAGCTCTTCATTTAAATAGGGCGTAAGGGCCTTTTGGTGGATTTCGTTGAAAACGGGCGACATGATGAAAAAGGTTAAAAACAGCGCCAAACCAACGAGAACCTGGTTGGGGGGCATGCCCTGTGTTCCCACGGCTTGCCGAAGAAAGGAAAGAACGATTACGATCCTGGCAAAAGAGGTCATCAAGACCAAAATCGCTGGCGCCAGCGAAAGGATGGTGAGGATGAAAAGAACTTTCAAGCTGGTGGCCACCTCGGCCGGGTTTTCCGTGGAACCGATTCCGATATTGATGGAAGGCATGAGACTACCCTCTCCCGCAGCGAAAGAAAGCTCCGAAATCCCAAGAACTATGGCGACCATAAGGAGGATTCCCAGTAAGAAAGCTCCTTTGGTTTTACGAATTATTGTCCCAAATTTATTATTCATACGTTTTCTTTCTTAACATGGAACGAAGGAATGTTGGAATATTGGAACACCGTTTAAAAAAGGTTCCATCATTCCATTTCCACCCTTCCATCACTCCACCCTTCCACTTAAACAACGTTTTCCGCGTACGCCTCGATTTTTTTGCTTTTTTTCATCTTCCCAAGCCTCTCCTGGATTAACCGTGTAACATCTGCAGCGGTGTGGCCCGTCTCGGAAAATTCGGGTTCCGGCACATCGGAGGCAAAGCTCTGCAAGGTGGAAGAGAAGTCGGGCGTAGTTGGGGACCCCACCTGGTTTTTCTTCTTAAAAGACAAGGGGAACTTGAATCCTCCCAGCGGACTTGATTTTTGAAAACGGGTCTTATGCTGTTTCAGTTTTTTGATGGTCTCTTCGTCTTCAATACGAGTCAGCATGGAAATGTGATTATTGGAAATGCCAAGAACAATGAGTTCTCCCGCAACCTCCACCAGGGAGATTGCTTTTTTGGCCCCGATGTGATTAGTAGCAATCACATCCACCAGCTTTTCTCCATGCAACGCGGTGATTCCTTTGAAAAAATAGTTTTTTACGAAATAAACGATGATGAAAAGCAGGGCAAGCACAACAAAAAGGGTTCCGTAAATCTTCACGCCAGTGGAAAAGAGGTCCGGCGTGTTCTCGCCCGTGGTAAATTCCAACTTTCCGGAGTCGCTATTTTCTTTTTTCGTTTTTTGCTCCGGTTCCGTGGTCTCTACGGAATCCAACAAACTCCCCGGCAATGGAGCCCCTCCTGAATAGGCTTCGCTACTGCTTGTCTTCTTGATGCTGGCCTTGGCCTTTTTGATAGCCTTCATCTTTTTGATGGGCTTAGCTTTCGCCACCGGTTTTTTGACTTTGGCGGGCGCCGGAGCGCCGGTTTCCAGCAATTTTGAAAGCGGATCACTGGGGTACTTTAACGAGAAGATGACCCCTTTTTGCTTGGTATCGATGGTGAAGTTGTTGTCCAGATCATATTGAGACCGGGTTAAAACGAAACGGACCCGCACCACATCTTTTTTGTATTGGTAAGCCAAGATTTCTTTGATCAATTCGTCACCAATTTGAAAGCTTCTTTTGGACGGATGAAGATAGGCATTGGGAAAATCGATCTGGATGCTTTTTTCGTAAAACACAGGCCCACTGTAGTTTTCAATGGGCTTTGTGAAATTTATATAGAACCGTATCCCCTCTTTGGAGTTATAGGCATTGATGTCGTTCAGTCGATTGAATCCTCCCAGGGAAGCGGCGGCAAACACCGGCCCTATGGTGAAAAGCACAAAGCAGATTGTGAAAAAAATCATTCGTCTCATAAAAATTCCCCCTTCCTTATTGATCACCTAACGCCTCCACTCGCTCCATGGGAGTAATGATGTCCGTCAAGCGAACACCGAATTTTTCATTAACCACCACCACTTCCCCGCGCGCCACCAATTTGTCGTTGACCAGCACCTCCAAAGGTTCCCCCACGAGCTTGGCAAGTTCGATAACGGAACCCTGCCCTAATTGCAAAAGATCGTTGATCAACATCTTGGTGCGTCCCAGTTCCACCCTCACCTGAAGTGGGATATCAAGGATCAGGTTTAAATTTTTCGGCTCCCTGTCTTCCTCCAGGTAATGGTCTTCCGCCTGTTCAAGAGAGGTCCCCGTGCTATAAGCCTCTTCGTCAATCTCCGGAAC
>JAJDAS010000558.1 GCA_029261755.1 Nitrospinia bacterium | reverse complement strand
CATTCTTTCGAGTGGGTCGCGAAGTATATATATTTATTTTGTATTTGGAAGAAGAAAATGTATTCTCTCTGGCACACCATTGTATATAGGGTAACTGGCATAACTTGCCGAAGATTCCCCATGAATGGTCGCATTACCCTTAAAATTTGAGCCGTACCATTTTATTCCTTTATGCCAGTTTTTTTCTATAATAAAAAATTGCAGCTCTTTTTCTGAGGACATGGATATCTGCGGGTGTTGGTTCAAATAGTAATGCAAGCTTGTGGTGCCGCACTTCATCCCTCCTATTATTATCAAATTGGGTAACATGAGAATGGCTGAAATAAAAAAAACCGGAAACTACACGACAATAATTTTAGACAGGATATCAGGATGAACAAGATGAGTAAATCCTGCCAACAATTCCTTTATGGGTTGTATGTCGAATAGCCGATGAGAAAGAAATTAGCAAGGAAAGAGAGAGCAGTTGAGGCTGGAAAGCCTACATGCCTGAGTAAGTTTTCGGTGAACGGTATATTTTAACGGAGAGGGGTGGCCGGATCAAATCGGGGGGCAAGGATTTACAGTTCTGCCTCTGATGCGACGCAAACCTTGTTGCGGCCCGTTTTTTTTGCCTCGTACAGGGCCTTATCTGCCCGGTGGATTAGTTTGTCCAAGGGTTCGCCTTTAAAGCGCTGAGCCAATCCGGCGCTAACCGTCACCTTTTCTTTTTCCATTGAGTCGTCAAAGGTTAGTTCCCCTATTTGTTCGCGAACCTTTTCCGCAAGACTGTGGAGTGCTTCTGAAGTACTGCCCATGGTAAATATGGCGAACTCCTCACCGCCGAGACGGACCTGCAAATCACCTTCCCGTGAGCATTCCAACAGTACTTTCGCGGCTTTACGGAGCACTTCGTCCCCCGCATTGTGCCCGAAATTGTCATTGATACTTTTGAAGTGGTCCAAGTCGAACATGATCACCGATACGCCGGCATTATCATCCCTATTGTGGATGGTGAGTTGACGTTTTATCACATCGTTCATGTAGAAGCGGTTAAACAGTCCGGTTAGCGAGTCTCGAATGGAATTTTCATAGAACTTTTGGCGTTCCTGATCCAGGAAATGCAAAATAATCTCCCGTTCCATAGCCACTTGAAGGGGCTTGCTAATCTGGGATATTAACTGTTCTACCTCGTAAGTAATCTTGATGTCGCCCGCCAGGCGCAGGATAGCGATAGCCCTGTCTTCTTCCTCTTCTCTGCACCTACAGTAAAGAGGGATTAAAAGCGCCGGTCTACCCCCACCCAGTTTCCATTTGAGGCATGAATCTTTGAACTTTGCTTTAAAGTCATCGCAGCTTATGGTAAAAAATTGCTCAAATTCTGTCTTCTCCTCTATCACCTGGGCCTTGTAGAGTGACTCCGGCGAGAAATGTAGCACATACTTGCTTTCCAAAAAGGTGAAAAATTCCAATTGGAAAACAGAGGGAATCATCCTTCTAATAATATTTACCAAGGCCTTCACAATCTCGCGGAAATCACGATTAAGTATCATAATATTTGTAATATCGCGGAGAGCTTTGTTGAGCTGAGAGAGGCGGTTGAGGTCGATGTGTTTGTGCTCCGCCGTAAACAGACCACAGTCCAGCGCCTTGAGGTTTTCTATCATGAAATTTACAAGGCTTTCCGGAATAATTCTCCCGTGTTGCGGCGCTATCATCTTTACAGGGTAACTCTGAATTTTGGTCAGGCTGAACTGAAGGATCTCACGGCTGGGCATGTAATGTTCATGGAACGGTCTGATGGACTCAAAATAAGCCTCGCTATCCGCAAACAATTGGGAACCCTCCGTAAAGCCCCCAAATAAGTCGCTGGAGAATAAAATACCAGTCTTTTTATCGAAGGTACAAAAGGCCCCGGGAAAATGCAGATAGGGGGTAAAGATAAATTCCAGCTTTCTGTCGTTCAGGTCCAATGCCCATTCATGGTCTTCTACGCGCAGGAAAGGCATGTCCAGGTCGTAATGCTTAATCAGTGTTTCCGCACGCCAATGGGTAACGACAACAGCGTCATCCCGAGTGACCTTCTTGTCAATAGTTCTCAACGCGCCGGTAATGTCAGGGTCCTGATGCTGGCAGACGAAGTAGCGAATGTTGGAAAACGGGGTGATTTCCTCTATCTTGCGTAAAGTTTCCTGAAAGGTTAAATCTGAGCCCGGATCGATAAGGACCGACTGGTCCCCATTTTTGATGAGGTAGGGATGGCATTGGAACATGTCACTCCCCATGTGGCATCCAACCCAGTAAATATCTTCTGCAATTTCAATGGCATCACTCTCGCAATGCTGGGAGGAGTCACGCATCTCTCTCCTCCCAAAGATTTATTCCCCTTTTTAGAACTGGAGTGTAATCATTTAAGTTCTCCACTGGCTATCCTCTCCTTCTATTTTTTAATAAATCGGGATTTTTGGCAAAAACTATGTCTTCTTTAGTTGCTTCATGGGCAAAATGGATTTAATTTTTTGAGTGTTTTTTCGTAACTTTTCAGTGTTATTTTTGATATAATAAACATTTTTTTCAAAAAGGTTCATTTAAAATAGGCTCCGCAAACCATTAGGATAAAAAGATGCATAGGGCAAAAAAAATAAACATGGCTGAAATTATGGGAACCAGCGTTTTTCTGGCAGGCATGGCGGTAATGGCCGGTTGGTTTTTCGATATTCCCATTTTAAAAAGCATCCACCCGGCCTGGGTTACCATGAAATTTTCCACGGCCCTCTCTTTTTGCCTCAGCGGCGCCATTCTTCTCTCTTTGGGCAGATCACTGGATCGGGAATCCTCTATGGCCCATATCTGCCTCCCCGCCGCCACGCTGAGCCTTCTTCTTCTCATGGCGACTCTTCTTTTCTCTTCTCTTTTGGGAGTAACCACCGGAATTGAAGACCTGTTCGTAAAGGAATCGGAAGGCGCCGTGCAAACCACCGTTCCGGGAAGGCCTTCCGTAGGAACTATGATGAACTTCATTTTAATGGCCCTGTCTGGATTATTATCCATGTTCAGGCCACAAAATTTGAAGATGGGACTTCGGAAAATCGGTTGGGCGGTATCAGGAATCGGGGGGCTGGCGGTTTTAGGCTACCTCTTCAACCAACCGATTCTTTACTACACCATGGGTGGCTGGAGCACCGCCATGGCACTTCATACCGCCTTGCTTTTTGTAATGCTTGGGATTGGTTTGATATGGATAAGGAAAAAAGAACATACGGAGCCCAAATTTTTATCCATAAGAATTAAATTCATAACCGTTTTTTTGACGATCTCTCTTATTCCCCTGGCTTTTGTCACCAGTATGACTTTTTTAAAAGGCGAAAAATCCCTGGAACAAAAGACTCTGGATAGTCTTACAGCCATAGCCGAATTCAAAGAAGGCGAGGTATTTCTTTTTCTAAAAAAGCTTGAGACAAGGATCAAGGATTTTGCTTCGGACGGTCTTTTAGTAAATGCGTTAAGGAATACCACTCAGCCAGGCAAGGAAAAGATTTTTTCTCTGGAAGATATCAACGCGCTTCTGCAAAGAAAAAAACTTTCCGATGAAAACCTTTTGATTCTTGACCTTTTGGATATGAATGGAAAGGTGGCCGCCTCTAGTGACATCCAAAGAATAGGACTGGATTACTCCAAAGAAAATTATTTCAAAAAGGGACAAGAAGAGATTTGTATTAAAAACGCTCATATGGAAATTGGGGAAATACTGGAAATTGATATGTCCGCGCCGGTAAAGGCGCTCAGTGCCAGTTCGCAAACCATAGGCGTCCTGGTGGCCCATTACAATGCCTCCATGCTGAAAAAACTTCTGTCAGGAGAAATGGTCCTGGAGTTGGGGGCTTTGTCTCAAATTCGTGGGCTTGGCAAAACCGGAGAGACCTATCTTGTTAATCAGGACGGAATAATGATTACCGATTCCCTTTTTATAAAAGACGCAGCCTTTAATCAAAAAGTGGACACATGGCCCGTTAAGAAATGCATGCAGGAAAACAAGGAAGTGCGTGGGAATTGGCTTGATTACCGTAAAAAGCCTGTTATGGGCGCCTCCATGTGTATGTCCATAGGGAATTTTAAATGGATCCTTATTTCCGAGCAGGATAAATCCGAGGCCCTTCGCGATGTGAGCAATCTGAGAGATGTGTCTCTTTTTATAGGACTGGCCTCCTTCCTTTTTGTTTTCCTGGTAGCCCTGGCCACAGCAAAATTAATTTCCGATCCCATCCGCACCCTGCAAAAAGGAACTAAAGCCATAGGAGAAGGGAATCTGGACTACAGGGTGGCCACCGAAACGCCGGACGAAATCGGCCAACTTTCCAGGGCCTTTGAGCAAATGGTGGAAAAACTAAAAACCACCTTGGGTCGCCTTGGCTCCGTAATGGAAGTAACGCCTATAGGAATCAAGATCAGCTCCTCAGATCCCAATGGGGAGGTCTACAGCGTCAACTCCACTCTGCTAAAAATTTACGGGTACAATTCCAAGGAGGAGTTTTTGAGTTTTCCGCCTTCCGCCCATTATGCGAATCCTCAAGACAGGGAGAAGTTAATTCACCTTACCAGGAAAGGCGGAGCCAGGAATTTTGAAGTCTTACTGAAACGAAAGAATGGAACCCTTTTCTATGCCTCCATTAATTCCGCACTTACCACTACCAAGGAGGGAGAAAAACAGATCATCAGCACTGTAGAAGACATTACGGAACGCAAAAACGCAGAAGGCAAATTGCGGAAGCTCTCAAGAGCTGTGGAACAAAGTCCTATTACTGTCGTCATAACGGACACAAACGGGAACATTGAATATGTAAATCCCAAGTTCAGTCAAATCACCGGTTATTCTTATGAAGAGGCCATTGGCCAAAACCCCCGCATTTTAAGATCAGGGCAAACTCCACCCGAGGAATACAAACGCTTGTGGGATACCATTACATCAGGGGGGGAATGGGTTGGGGAATTTGACAACAAAAAAAAGAATGGGGAGATCTACGTCGAGTCCGCCTCCATTACACCCATTTCCGACTTGAACGGCAACATTACCCATTTTCTTGCCGTGAAAGAAGACATCACCGACCGAAAAAAGGCGGAGGAAAAATTAGCTACCTTTGCGGAGGAATTGGAATGGAACAACCTACTCCTTGCCAAGGCCAAAGAAGAGGCGGAGGAAGCTACTAACTTAAAAGATAGATTCCTATCACTTTTGGCACATGACCTAAAAAACCCGCTCTCCTCCATCATCGGTTTTCTAGAGTTGATATATGAGGATGAAGCCCATCCAGTTCCTGCCTCCCAAAAACAGATGTTTGAAATTCTAATAAACAGCGCAAAGAACATGAACAGGATGATTGAAGAAACACTGGAGAGCAGCCGCCTTCGATCCGGTCAAATAGAACTGAACCCGGTTTTTATTGACATCCACTCTCTTTGCCAGTCTGTCTTGGATCAGCTCTTGCACCTTGCCGGTGAAAAAGGGGTTGAACTTTGCAATGAGGTGCCCAAGGGAAGCCGGATTTATGCGGACCTAACTCTTTTTCCCAGGGTCATTCAAAATCTTGTTTCAAATGCTGTTAAGTTTTGCCGCAAGGGAGGCAGCGTTAAAATCTTTGTCCCCCAAGAAGTGAAGTCTACTATCGCAATTAAGGACACAGGGGTAGGGATCAGCGAAGAAAATCTCCCTGATCTTTTCAAATCCGACGTTAAAACATCCACTCACGGTACCGCCGGGGAGAAAGGCACGGGACTGGGACTACCCTTTGCCTATGACATTATGCAAGCTCATGGTGGGCAGCTCACCGTGGAATCAGAAGTTGGAGAAGGCAGCGTTTTTTATGCGGAATTCCCTAATGTAGCCCCACGAATCCTGGTGGTGGATGATGAAAGAGAAGTTTGCATTTTATTCAAAAAAATATTGCAGGGCCTCAATATAGATGTGCTGGAAGCTAAGAATGGAGAAGAAGCATTGTCCATTTTAGCAACGGATGAAGTCCATTTAATCATCTCCGATATTCGGATGCCGGTGATGGACGGATTCGAACTTCTGAGGCGAGTAAAAGATGACCCCAAAACAGACTCTATTCCTTTTTTCATGTTTACAGGCAAAGAAAAAGAAACCAAGGAGAAGGCTTTTCAAATGGGGGCCTTTGATTTTATTACCAAACCATTGGACCCTCAAACATTAGTCAAAAAAATAAGAAAGATTGTGAAGTAAGTCTGATACTTCTTTTTCCTACTTTACAAAATTCGTGACCTTTCGAACAAATCTTTCCATGTCCACCGGTCTAATGATAAATTCATTCGCTCCCAATTGAAAAGCCTTTTCCTGGCTTTCCAATACCTTGTCCGTAACCAGAATAAATGGGATATCCTTCGTCCCAGGTTCTTTTTTGGTCTTTTCAAGAAGCTCAAACCCATCCACCACAGGCATTCGGATGTCGGAGATGATTAAATGAATGTCTCTTCTGTTGAGGACTTCCAGAGCCTCTTCCCCGTTCCCCGCTTCCACGATGTCCGTGTCTATTTTTTGCAACAGGCGTTTGAGTACCATACGAGCATCGGGTTCGTCATCCACCACCAAAATACGTGGCTGGACATATGGCAATTCCGCGTAAAATACGCTTCCTTTACCCAGTTCCGATTCCACCCTAAGGCTCCCCTTATGGGCCTTCATGATATCGTGGGCAAAGGGCAGCCCAAAACCTGTGCCACTTTCTCCTGCGGTACCCCGGGCGGACGTCTTTATCTCATGCTTAAAAAGGTCCGGCAGCATGGCATCGCTAATTCCCGCACCGGTGTCTTTAACCGCTATGGCACCCTTTTGGCCGGGCGGGACAAAGAGATTAACCTGATCCCCATTTTTGCAAAATTTAATGGCGTTTGAGACAAGGTTCTGGATGGCCCCATAAAACAATTCATGGTCCGCGTAAAGCCTGGTTCCCCTGGGAATATCATTGGTTAAGACAACCCCTTTTTTGGTAGCGAGGCTGCACAAAGAGTCTGTTACCGTGCCCCCAATGAAATGGCCGTCAATAAACTCCAACTTTAATTGAATGGTCCCTGACTGCAGGCGGCTAATCTCAAGTATTTGGTCTATCATTGCGACCATCTTTTTCGAGCTTTTCAGGATAATCTCGAACATGGCCTTCTGTTCCGGCTGCAAAGGGTGATCTGTATCATCATAAATCAGATTTAAAAAACCGATGACGGAAGTCAGGGGGGCTTTCAGGTCATGCGCCACAAGGGATACGAACTTTTCCTTTAGTTGGGTAGCTTTTTCGGCTTCTTCCTTTGCCTGTTCCAAAAATAAGTTTTTCCATTCAAGTTCATCGGCAAATTCGGAAAGCTTATCCTGGGTGAGCTCTCGTTCATTAATTTCTTTTTCTAACTGAACTGTGCGCTCCCGGACTTTTTCTTCCAGCTCTTCCTTGGACTTTCGAAGGGCCTCTTCCGCCACTTTTTGTGTGCTCATATTTTTACCGATGCCCGTAAATCCTACAACCTCCCCTGTATCATTACGTAGTAAGACGGCGTTGCAGAAAAAAGGAACAAGGAGACCCTCTTTGCTGAAAAATCGTGCCTCCACCGCGCTTTTCCCTCTTTCAAACACCTCTTGCATTTTTTTCATAACAAGGGGCCTGTCTTCTTCGTGGACGAAATCCAAGGCGGGCCGCAGCATCAATTTGTCAGGAGTCAGGCCTGTTAGTTCTTCCAGTCCTTTGTTCCATTTGATAAGCTTACCTTCCATGTTGTGGACGTAAAAAATATCCGGGTTTACGTCCATTATGGTTTGAACCTCTTTTACGGCGTTTGATAGGGCTTCTTCCGTTCGTTTGTGTTCGGTTATTTCTTTTTGGAGATTATCCAGAACGTCTTTTAATTCCGATCTCATTTTTATAAAGGAATCTGTCAGCTCTCCTATTTCACCCTTTGTTGTTTCAAGGTCCAAGGGAAAGTCAAAGTTTCCTTCTCTCATTGCCTTTGCCGTTTTACTTAGTTTTAAAATCGGATAAACTACGTTTTTTGAGAGGAAAAATCCTATGGCAACTGCTGCAAAAGCTGTAAACAGGGTAATGATCAAAATTGTTTTTTGTAATGTTTCCACAGGCTTAAAAATTTCATGGACGTCAAGCTCAACAATTGCGCTCCATCCAATGCCTTTAAAGTCTCTATAGCCTCTTAAATGTCCGTGAACGACTAAAATTTTACCCCGGGACGTATTTTTTTTCTCAATGGCAGGAATCTTGTCTTTAAAATGTTCCAGTGGGAGCAATTCGGCAATATGAGCAGGTGATTTATAATTCCCTGTTGAAAATATTACTCTCCCTTCCCTATTCACTAATGTGAATACAGCGCTGTTATGTTTTTTTAAAATTTCACTTCTACTGATAATGTGCTTTAATTCTTCTATTATTTCCTCAACATTGTAGACAACCTTGAACACGCCGAGAAAATTTCCCTCTCCATCATCAATTCGTATTCCCAAATCAAGAGAAAAAACACCGGCACTCTCGTCATATTCAATTTCTTTTGTATATATTCCCTCTTTTTTGCTTACCTGCCACCATTTTTCGTCGTCCTGCCTGTAATCGGTGGTTTTATTCGTAATGGCCACATTTGCGCCGTATTTGTTTGTAACGATTACTTCGGCAAATACCGGAAAGTCGTACTTCTGTTTATAAAATTCTGTTTTTTCCCGTATTTCCTCGGCTGCTTCATTATTAATCAAGTCCTGCATGAAGGGCGTTATGGTTTCTTTCGGCACGGATATCCACTCTCGGTCCTTTTTATCAAGGTACTCCTGAATATTTTCCAGTTTTTCGAATTCCCGGTTTGATTCAGCCACAGACTCCCTCAAAATTAAATCTCTGGAATACTCCTGAAACAGTTCAATTTTTTTAAGAATAGTGATGTCAACTTCATCTAAAGTGTCTTGAATAAATAAAAGAGAGCTTTCTTTTATGGATTTTTCCAGCATCTTTTCGCTAGTATTAATGGATGCGTATCCTCCAAACAGAATAGCCAGGAAGACAAAAAAGAAAATAAGATAATATTTATGCGTAAGTTTCATAGCGCGCCAGGAATTTGTTTTTGGGAGTTTTAGATGAATCGATTTTGGAAAAACCGATTTTTTCGACTTTTCGGAAGTGGAATGTAAAAATTGAAGTTCTTTGTGGGTTATCCTTTTTTCTATGCCTAAAATCGAGGTTTTGGATGAAATGACATCTTCTTTAGTTGCTTCACGGACAATGCGGATTTATTTTTTTAGGTTCTTTCCCTAAAAGTGTGGTTCAAGCGCTGAAATTAATTAACATCTTAATTTTTCAACAAGTTACAAATTTAAGGAATGAGCATTTAAAAAGGCTAAATGATAATGAAGATACGCATAAACTATGCCAAGGTTTCCTGGTTTCATTAAATGGGATTAAAGGCACTGCCGGAAGCTACACAAAAACACAGGTTTTAAATAATATTAATTCAATAATTTCAAGTACTTAGAAAATCTCAATATCTGAAAACCTGAGTGTTTGGAAGTGGCAAAAAGAAGGAAAGTGAAAGCTTGTTACGCAATTTTACAAACAGAAAGGGGGTGGGAGATTTTTCCCACATAAGTTTGGGGAAATGGGTTAAAAGATGGTGCGAAAAAAAACGGGAAGGGAGAAAAAATGAAGTTATGAATCAATAAAATCTAAGTTTTTCAGGTATTTAGAGAAACACATTTAAAAAGAAAAAAACGGGAGATGAAAGAAAATAAAAGTTTCGAAGGTGGGACAAGTGGGAAAAATGTCCCACCCGTTTTTTCAGATTGAAGGAAGCCTAAATCCCTGAAATTGAATAAATTCAAACTTGAATAATCGTGAGGGTTTATAAAAAGGCAAATCTTCCCTTGGCTGCTTTGAAAATGGCAATTCATTGTTGCTTTTTGGCTAGTAACGCCTCACACCAATTCTTCCTATAACTCCCATAGGTTATGATTCGCGCCAAGAATGTTTTCCACCGCCATCATTGCAGTGAACATGGAATGGTCCATGTTGTTGTATCGGTGCAACCCATTTCGTCCAACCAGGTGAAGGTTTTCGATTCCGGCCAGGAAGCGGCTTAAGGCCTGGCGGGAATCTTGGTATTTGGAATCATAAATGGGATAGGCATTGGGGACCCTTGCAATTGAGGCGTCCTCCACTTCATCCGCTTGCGCAAACCCCAGGACCTCCAGTTCCTTCTTTCCCAGTTGGATCAACTCTTCATCCGTTAAACTCCACACTTCGTCTCCTTGGGAGCAAAAATATTCCAGGCCTAAACAAGTTTTATCCGGGTCCGGGATCATAAAGGGGCTCCAGTTTTTAAAGTTCTGGATTCTTCCGAGTTTAAGCCCCTGGTCATGGATATATAGCCACTGATCCGGGAAAACATCTCGCTTATTAACAATGAGGGCCAGTGTAATAAAGTCCCGGTACCTGAGAGCATTAACCGCTTTCAGTGTTTCTTCCGGGGGTTTCGGGTTAAATTTTTCCAGGAGATCTTTTAAGGGAATGCTGCTGATAAACTGGGAGGCGTGAATTTCTTTTTCTTGACGGTTTTGGTTTACCAGCAGGGATGTAACCCTGTTTCTATTCCATGGAATTTCAACAACTTCCGTTTCCATGGAGAGTTCGTTCCCCTTTTTCCCAAGGTCGCCTGCCATGGCCTCCCACATCATGCCAGGTCCATATTTTGGATAAAGAAAACTTTGGGTCAGGGTCCTGGCGCATGGTTGCCCGTTTCCATTATTTCCACCTCTTTTAAAGGCATTTCCCATAGCTTTTAAAAGAGAGAGACCCTCAATCCGCTGGGCGGCCCATTCGGCCCTCAACTCATTACAGGGTATTCCCAATATTTTCTCGGTATAAGACTTGAAAAAGGTATGGTATAAGCGTTTTCCGAAACGGTTGGTGACCCACTCTTCAAAAGTCTCCTCCTTTTTCGAAGGGAATACGCGAGAGTAAAGAAAACTTGCCTGGATCAAAAGGACGTTCCAGAGTCCTAAGCCACGGAGGGAGTTAAATGGACGAAGAGGGTAGTAAAAAAGTTTTTTGTTAAAGTAAATCCTGGAAAGACGGTTGCGACGGAGGATGTCTGGGCCGAGGACTTTTCTCCAGATTTCCTCCACCTCCGGGATATCAGTGAAAAAGCGGTGTCCACCAAGATCAAAGTAGTAATTTTTGTATTTGATTGTCCGAGATAACCCGCCAACCACCGAGTCTTTTTCCAGGACAAGGGACGGAACTCCATTTTGGGAAAGGCAATACGCGGCGGTAAGGCCTGCCGGCCCGGCGCCCATAATAACGACTTTTTTGTCTTCTGTTTGATTAAGAGAGTTTCGCATGGGGTTCCAAAAAAAAATCAAATATCTTTGGTTAGCTTTTGCTGTACTTTTTAAAGAGTAATCGAAACCGGCAATAAACAAAAGAGAGTCCGCTATAAAAATAGTAAAAAAAGTGAAGGGGAATGGCTTTCAGCATAAAAAAGGTTCCTCTCTTTCGGGCGTAAAACCCATAAAGTTTTCTATTCAACAAAAGGAGATTACCAAGTAAAATGAGAAACAATGCAAGTACCGGGACGCAAGCGGGAGATGTTTGGTCTTGGCTCTGGCAAATGAATAAAAGGGGAACCGCCAGTAGCAGTAAGGCGACCGATAAGGAGCTGATTTTGTGGTGTAACTGAAGATTAAGGTCCTTGGGTATGGTCTTTGTCTCTAAAATTAAACAAGACCACGGAAGAGCCCGTTGGAAAATGTCCGTTCGCAACATGGACCAAAAGCTCCATGCTTTAAGATGCTTGACTTGTAATTCCTTCTCCAAAATAATCCGGTATCCCTTTTTCCGAATCCTAAATCCCAGTTCGATGTCTTCAATGGAGGGTTTTGAATAGCGGTTTTGGTCAAAACCTCCCAGTTCCTCAAAAACCTCTCTGCGAATGGTGCCGCATCCTGCCCAAAAAGAAAAGGCTTCCTTGTTTGAGTTCTGGTGGTGGTAATGATGCAGGAGGTTCCTATACTGGGAAATGAAATTTTCTTCAGCGGGTTCATCATCATAGGAACCGAAAACTGCGGAAATACCTGGCTGTGCCTGGAAGTCTTTTATTATTTTTTGGATAGTATCCTTTCTAATTACGACATCGGAATCCAAAAACACGAGATAATTACCCTTGGCGCGGCTTGCCCCGTAATTTCTTGCGGCTGCGGGACCCAACCGTCTGGGAAGCCGGTAAACCGTTATCCCCTCTTGTTTGATAATTCGGGTTACTTCCTGGGTTGAACAGTCATCCACAACGATAATTTCAACGGGCGCATATATAGAATCCTTGACTGCTTGGAGACACTTACCCAAGAAGGGACCGCTATTGAAAACGGGGATGATCACAGAGACTAAGGGAGTAAAATTCATAAAATACTTATTAGTTAATACTTATACGTTCAGTCTGAGAATTTATCTCTCACAATCTAAAAATCTTTTAAAATCAAATACTGAAACCGCGAATGAACGCGAATTTACGCGAATCAAAAAAAACAATAAAAAAAACCTATTTTGCACCTATTTGTTCTATGGTTTTATTCGCGTATATTCGCGGTTTAAATGTGTTTTTTAAATTTCAAATATCTTTGGCTAGTTTTCAACTAAAAAACTAAAATTGTTATATTTCGTTGACCCTGAATTCAGAGACAACATTTCCATTTGAACTTTGTGAGGTCCCCATTGCCTGAGAAAAACAGAGTACCGGAAACCATTTTTTCTTAGCCATTCTTTATCGTTCCATTTCATTTCCAAAAAATGTCTTTTCGCCCCTGTAAATCGAAGGTAGGGCTCCTGTGTGAAAGCCCTGGCAGGATAAAGAAGGTAATTGGCAAAAAAAATTAGGCCGTGGGGCACGGGGATTTCCTTATGGAATTCAAAAAATACCTTGACTTCTGGCGAGAGGTGAATTTTTTCCTTTAAGAGAAAAGGTATTTTAAAAAAGTTTCTATTGATCTTTGATAACTTCATTTTAGTCTCCAAGGGAAACGTTTGTCTAAACACCTTTGGATAATGTCGCATGCTGTCGAATACCGGTTGAAAGGTTAAGGCGAACCAGCCAAGCGCCGTTAACGTGGGCAAGCCCCAAATAAGGTATTTAGCTCCCGATATTTTTCCAAAAGAGGAGATAGCGTGATTTTTTAATAAATCTGATAAAGCCAAACCTATGAACAACATTACCACCGGGGTTAAAAGCATGGAATTCCTTGGAGCGGCTCCGGATATTGCCGTTTCGGCAAATTGTGTTTTTTTTATAAGGAAGAGGGAATAGATAAGCAAAAAACATAGGGTTGGAAGCAGAAAGGAAAAATTAAGATACAAACTATTCCACCGTTTCATCCGGCCCACGTATAAAAGTAAGGCGCCGGTGTAAGCCCACCAGATAAATCCCCAAACCTTTATATCTGCCATACCCCCGAATAATATGAACAGGTGTTTGGTGAGTTTCAATGTCTCAAAAGTAAGGAGAGAGCCGGACATTAGTTTCCCGGGATAGTTTTCAAAGGCCTGAGGAATTTGAAGCCAGAATAAAAACCATGGAAGATAGATCACGGCGTATATACCGTAGCCAAGGAACAAATTTTTCAAGGGATATGCCTCTCTTTCCTTCCTCCAATAGAAAAAAAGCAGCACCGTTAACAGCAACAACTGAATGAAACCCAACATCATACCCTCGTTTTTGACCCAACCAAGAAATCCGATCAGCGCGAAGGAGACCCACAAATCTTCTTTTTTACCCAAGGTTATGAATCGGCTGGCGGAAACCAATTGTAGCAAGTAAATGAAAGACAACAGGAATTCCGGGCGCTGGAGAGGAAAAAGCCTGCTTGTATGAAAGAAAGGGGTAAAAAAATAAAGCATGGTCAAGAGCAAGGCCATGATTCGAATGGGCGTTTCTTTTTCCTTGTTGAAGGAAAGCAACGCCTGATGGAAACCTAAAAAGAAAAAAAGTAAAAAGAAGGGAGTAAACAGGGTGGCGTATTGTTCGTCTACTCTCCCTGTAAAACAAAAAATCCAATCGTACAGCAGTGGGAGGAATAGGGGATAGTCGAGATGGGAGTATGTCAGGGATAAAGAGCTAAAATAATCAGTCCCGCCAATGGTCTCGTGAAAAAATATCTTTGCCTTAAAAAGGTAT
>JAJDAS010000557.1 GCA_029261755.1 Nitrospinia bacterium | reverse complement strand
CTTTTCATAGGGGGGGATGAATTGATACTTTTTTTTTTAAAAAGTGTAGTTAATCATTCAGCAATCTATATTAGTTAGAAAACTCATTATTTCATCAACATTTTCGGTGACTCTATTTTCATCGGTTTTTACTTCAATATCGGGATTAGTCGGTTCTTCATAGGGATTTTCTTCCGAATATCCAATCATGTTTTTGATTTCTCCCTCTTGTGCTTTACCATACAGACCTTTAACATCCCTTTCCATACATTTATTAAGCGGGCAGGATACAAAAAGCTCAACGAATCCGTTTCCGAGTATTTGTTTTGCTGCGGCTCTATCGCTTCTGTGTGGAGAAATAATAGGAACCAGGATAAAATCGCAATTCTTGAGTATTTTTTTTGCAGTTTCTGCGATGATTCTGTTATTTTCCTTAATATCATCTCTGGAAAAACCCAAGTGTTTATTTTGCGTAGCTCTCACTACATCGCCATCGATAATTTCAACCTTCTTCCCATTTTTTTCCAACCTTTTTTTTAATTCAGTAGCAAGGGTGGATTTTCCTGCGCCACTTAAGCCGGTAAACCAAACGACCTTTGCCAGGCTCTCATCTTCAACAAAAATCTTTTCGCCAGCCTTGCTTGCCTCAATTAAATAATCAGAAACTTCCGCTCTCATCATCCATTCGGGAGGCTTCTCATTTTTTGTTACCATCTCTCTTATTTGTGTGCCACTAATCTTCATGGAATCTTCTTCAGCACATTGGAAACCATATTTCCCGGATTTTTTAAAATAATGTACGTCGTCATATTTCACTATATTGATTGAAAGATCAGAAAAATTATCAAATATATTTTTTGAAGCATCCGTATCATAATAATTAAAAACACCCGTATGGTCTCTTCCCACAATAAAATGGCTACAACCGAAATTTTGCCTGCAGATAGCCGTAAATAAAGCCTCTCTAGGTCCTGCATATCTTGAGTAGCTGGAAAAAACAGAAAAAAATACTTTGCCTTCCGGGTATATCTTATTTAGAATTTTTTCGTAACTATTAATGATAATTTTTGGGTTAAAATCTCCTGCTTTTTTAGGGCCGATTATTGGGTGAATCAGCAACCCATCACAATTTTCTTCTTCCAGAGCATTCATCTGTATATATTCATGACCATGATGAAGAACGTTTCTGGTATGGAAACCCACTACTTTTTCCCAACACCTTTCTTCAAATAAAGTACGAGTCTGAGACGGGGTCAGTTCATATTCTTTAAATTCCGATGGTACGCGTCTAATAAGGTCGATCTTGCCTCCAATTAAAACCGGGTTCATTTTCTTTACATTCTTAACACCCGGGTGTTTATCATCCGTTGTGCCAAAAACATGAAAGCAATATTCATCTTTATCAAAGGTATACTTATCAGTAACATGAAGTAGCGCCATAATATTCCGGGAATCATCCAATAAGCTCACTGTGGAAGGAAGAGAAATTTTATCTGCAAGTTCTTCACTGACATCAAGTACTATTGGTAAGGGGAACGCGTTACCATCCGACAATCTCATTTTGTGCAAAACATTTTTATAGTCTGCTTCACACATAAAACCTTCCAAAGGGCTAAATGTTCCAATCCCAATCTGTTCTACATCCATCTGTGCATGAAAATTAATATTAATTTTCAAAAAGCTATCAAGGTAAACCTTATCGACTCCGGGGGACATTACCCTCTCAACAAGCTTTCCTCCATGGGGAGGAATAAGAAATTCGGACTGGTTAATCTGCGTTAAATATCCATCCTCAGGAATGCATAGATGATAACTATTATTCCCTTTCTCATACGCTCCGCTACTTCCCAGTGTTCTTCTCGTATGCTCGACAATCCTATTCATGGTGTTGACACATTGAATTGGATATTTGCCGATTGCCGTTTCCGCAGATAGCGTCAAACCATATGCACCATCCAAAATCGTGTTGATAATATCATTAATTTCCGCCCTGGATGGCTTGATTTTTCCCACCATGGTTTCCAGCAAATTTGTAGCAACAAATACTCCTTTTCCCTTTTTCTTTGATTTTTCGATAATTATTTTTTGGGTGAAAGGTATCTTTTCAACCGGTATTTCCTTCCCAAGGTCGCCCCTGTCAATTAAAAGGTAATCGGACAGTTCAATAATTTCATCAATATTCTTCAAGCCTTGTTTACATTCAATTTTTGAAATTATGGACATATTTCCATTTGTCGCTTTTCTCACATTTTCAACGTCTACCTTGGACCTCATAAAAGAGGCTGCAATAAATTTAACGCCTTCCTCAAGTCCTATTGCAATGGATTGATGATCTTTTTCGGAAAGAGTAGGAAATCTAAAGTCTTTTCCCATCCCCGATTGAATTACCACGGCCTTATTCCCACCTAACTCACCTCCAATGATAACAATGGCAGAAATGAAACCATCTTTTATTGTGGAGACATCCGTAATTTTCAAAATCAGAGACCCTGGGGCAATATGTACAAAGTCACCTTTATCAATTTGCCCAAGAACAATATTAGGTTTAAGACCTATGTTCTCAGTATCTCCCAGTAAAATGGAGGAATGAATTTTTACCTTCTTGCCTTCATCTAAAAAAAAATCATTATATTTATTTTCAGT
>JAJDAS010000556.1 GCA_029261755.1 Nitrospinia bacterium | reverse complement strand
TCCTTATCTCGTGGCTCATGGATGCAAGGAATTCACTCTTGGCGCGGTTTGCCTCATCCGCCGCTTTTGCGAAGCGTTCCGCGCTTTCTTTTGCCGTATCTGCTTCCAGTCGCAAACCTTCGGAAACGAGGAGGGTTTCTTTCAGTTCCGTGGCCGCCGTTTCAGCCACCTCTTTTGCCTTTTTAATCTCCTCTTCCGCGTGCTTCCGCCGGGAGATATTCTGGAAGGCCAGGACCCCGCCTTTTACTTCCTCATTTGTTTTCATGGATGTTATGGTAAAGAGTACCGGAATGAATTGGCCGTCTTTGCCAATGAAAACGTCTTCCACGCCCCGCAAATCCTCTCCCATTCGCAAGGCGTTCAAAGCGCCACACTCTTCCTCAGGATAGTGGGTCCCATCCGGCCTTTTATGATGAAATACCAGGTGAGGATTCTTGCCAAGCAACTCTTCCGGTTTCCAACCCAATAGGTGCTCTATTTCTGGGTTGGCGAAGGTGATGGTATTTTCTTTGCTGACGACGCAAACCGCCTCGCCGAGAGTGGATGTGATATCGCTCAGTTTTTTCTCGCTATCCTTTAATGCCTCTTCGTCTCGCTTACGTTTGTCTATATCTTCGATGATCCCCACAAAAACCCTTTCGTCTTCAACTTTTGCTTCGCCGATGTACACATTTACCGTAAAAACTTCGCCATTTTCCCTCACCGCTTCCAGTTCGCTGGACTTCCCGACGACTTTGGCAATGCCGGACCTAAGGTAGTTTTGAATATATGCATCGTGATTCTCTTTATGCGGTGAGGGCATCAAGCTATCCACCTTTTGCCCTAAAAGGTCCTTCGCACTGTATCCAAAAATTCTTTCTGTGGCAGGGTTAACGGATATTATTTCTCCGCTTTCGTTGATGATCACATGGGCATTGGGTGCAATTTCGGAAATGGAACGTTTTAAAGCCATCAATTTACTTAGTTCCAGGCTTTTAGACTCCAGGTTACCCGCCATGGAATTGAAGGCCCGGGCAATATCCCCAACTTCCGTTTCGGCCTTCAGGTCAACCCGAACACCGAGATCGCCTTTTTCCAGATTCTCTATGGCTTGAATCAGTTTTTTTTGGGGAGCTAAAGTAGTTTGATGGATCACAAAGGCGATCACGATAAAACCCATTAGCAAAATGATTCCCAAGCCTATCAGGCCGTTTTTGAATACCGTCTTCCACGGGGAGATAAGAGTGGTCTCCGAAATCCGTTCCAGGAATACCCAATAATGCGCCGGGTTGTTATCATAGAAGACTTTTCTCCAAACCTTGTATTCTCCACTCTCCGGGTCGTAGTGAATTCTGGAATCTTGTCGCTCCAGTAGGTTTTTAAGTTCCGGCTCTTCCGCTAGCAAATTTGCGCCGTGGCCTAGGTCTTTGCCAAACAGAAGATTTTTGTCCCAATGGTGAAGGTAGGTACCCTTTTCATCAACGATCAAAAAGCCCGACTCTTTTTCCTTTGGCAACTGCCCGAAAACCATTTCAGTATCCAGATTCAGCGTCAGGATTCCGAATAAACTCCCATCACCCAGGCGTACTTGCTTTCCGATGCGTATTACAGGGGTATGAGGAAAGGTGATCCTGCCCATTTCTCTATTTAAACTCACAGAATGAACGTGGACTTCACTGGCCGCTTCTTCAACAAAATGCTTGAAATACTCCCTTACGCCTTTGTCTTGTAGTTTCTCTACTGGTGTTTGTACAAAGTCGAAGCCGATTCTATCGAACCGGACGATTTCCTTTCCGTTTGCGCCAATCATACGCAAGCTCCAGTAATGCTCACTCTTGGAAATAGCCTTTTTCCCATCCATTACAAATATTTCATATAAGGAGCTTTGATAAAAAGCAGGGGTTACAGCGCCATCGGAAAAGCCGATTTCCAGTCCTTCGTAGTTGTCAAAATCCTCTTCGTTATCCCTGGCCAGGGCTCTGATGTCTCCCTTGACCAAATCCAAGAGGGTCATGGCTCTGATGGCTTTTGTTTCCAGCCCCCTCTCCAACTCGGCGAGAATCGCATGGCGGAAATCGGCTTGTAGCTTATTGGAGAATACGTACAGAACTATGGCCGAAGGCACAACGACGATGAAAAGAATAATGAGGAGTAGTCTAAAGCTTAAACGTTTATGTAGGGGTCTCATATTATTGCTCTACAAGTCTCGCATCCAGGAGGGATAAAGGGTCTATGGATTGTTTCAAGACGCCATTTCCACGCAAAAAATGAATCAGCCGTTCCATTCGACTTTTCAGTAAAACCTTTTCCCCACGAAACAATACTCGGTTTTCCTTCATATCAGGCAAATGAAACCCTTGTAGGGAAGATATAAACTGAGCAGGAGTCAGCCCCAAATGAGAACTGATGAGATCGGCGGCGCCTTCGGGGTTTTTCTTCAGATAGTCCATTGCCTGGAACCAGCCGCTGAGCAGGCTTCGAAGAGTAAAAGAATTGTTGGAAAGACCACTTTCGTGGACCGCAAGGACATCAATGATTTCACCAGCAATTTGCGTACTGTCAAAAAGAAGATTTGCACCCGATTCGAGGAGTTTGGACCGCACCGGCTCAAAGGTCACCACCGCGTCGATGATCCCATCCTTAAAGGCCTTTTCATGTTTATCCAGGGGAATGTGAACTATGGTCACGTCCTTGGGAGCCATTTGAACCTGCTCTAAAGCTCTGGCAAAGAAAAAAGCGCCCAAAGCGCTGGATTCTACCCCAACTCGCATCCCCTTCAGGGAGGCTAAATCCTCAACGCCCGGTTTTCCCAGGATTACGTCACCACCATGGGAAAAGTCTAGGATTAGCGCAATTTTGGGATTATGGCCCCCTTCTTTCAGCTGCAAGACCTCATCCATAGTAAGGGCTGCGGCCTCGATAAAACCGTTTCTGAATGCTCCCATCACCTCCGAGGCGGAAGGGTATTCCTTTATCTCAATTGGGGTTTCTCCATAATAGCCAAGGTCCTGGGCCAGATAGAGACATGCGTATCCGGGCCAATTGTTTGTCCCAACCCTAATTGGTTTTTCAGGCCCATCCCCGCAGGCGGGCAGAAGGGCAAACACTAACAACATGTAGAATCGGATAAATATTTTGGTCATAGTCTTAAATATAGTTCAAAAAATAATTCGATATTCTGTGCCTGAACAACGGTTTATGCATCGTCCTATGGTTACAGAAGCACGGTGTATTATAGCTCCACAGCTTTAAAGCCACAATGGGATTGGCGAAGAAAAAGCCGGTAAAATAAATGGTGGAATGATGGAATGATGTTTTAACCTGCAACCCTTTTGACAAGCCTTTTGGATATTTGACCAATTTAATATTGACTATTAAAATAAACTAAGTTAGTTAAGCTAAGGGGGCAAAAGATGATCACAGTTAATATTCATGAGGCAAAAACAAAACTTTCTTCTTTTAGGTTGCTTCTGGAAATTCTTTTTTCTACTTCCCTCCCCTCTTTCGGTTTTACTACTAAAATAGACTTGACTCTAATAAAATCGCGAGTAAAATAGAGTAGAGTCTATTTATTTCGCAAATAAAAAGGGCGAAGCAGATGAAGCGATATCTTTACAACTACATAAAGAAAGACCTGAAGGACAAAATGGTATTTATCGGTGGTCCGAGGCAGGTGGGTAAAACCACCCTTGCTTTTCAGTTTCTTGAAAATGGGGATGAGGACCATCCTGCCTATCTGAACTGGGACTTCCCAGACAACCGTCCAACCCTTGCCAGGGGTCATTTGCCGGCCAACGAGAAATTGGTCATTCTTGATGAAATCCACAAATATAAAGGATGGAGGAATTTAGTAAAGGGACTCTACGATAAAAACAAAGGAAAAAAGTCCTTCCTCATCACCGGGTCGGCAAAGCTCGATTATTACCGGCGGGGCGGAGACTCCCTTCAGGGGCGATACCATTACTACAGGCTCCACCCATTGTCCCTGCGAGAATTGACCAAAAAGCCCAATGCCTCCCATACGGAGCAGCTTCTTCAGTTCGGAGGATTCCCGGAGCCCTTTCTCAGGGCGGATACAACCTTTTGGAGAAGATGGCAAAGGGAGAGGGTGCAGAGGGTACTTCAGGAGGACATTGTTGTGCTGGAGAACGTTAAAGAGATCGACTCCCTCGGCCTGCTAGCCCAGGTTCTGCCCGAAAGGGTGGGGTCTCCTCTCTCCATAAAGAGTCTAAAGGAAGACTTGAACGTGGCCCATGAAACCGCTGATAAATGGGTGAGAATTCTTGAAAATCTCTATTACTGTTTTCGCATCGCGCCTTATGGCCCCGATAAAATTCGGGCCGTGAAAAAAGAACAAAAACTTTATTTATGGGATTGGTCTTTATGCGGCGGCAAGGGAGCCCGATTCGAGAACTTTGTAGGTTCCCACCTCTTGAAATACTGCCATTTCATAGAAGATACGGAGGGTTACCATATGGAGCTTCGTTTTATTCGCGATGTGGATAAACGGGAAATCGATTTTGTAGTTCTAAAAGAAGGGAAACCTCTTTTCGCTGTGGAGTGCAAAACCGGAGACAAGAACTTAAGCAAACATATCAAATACTTTGCGGCCAGAACCGCTATCCCAAGATTCTACCAGGTTCATTTGGGTGAAACCTACGTAGAAGACGTTGACAACAGAACCGCAATTTTACCCTTCCACCGCTTTTGTGAAGAACTAAAAATTCCATGAAAGCAATGAATCATTGAGTCTTTGAACCATTGAGGCATTGAGGATGTCAAATCAAATTCTTATCACGCAATTCCTGCGCCGCTTGTTCAAAATTATCCTCCGCTTCCACCGTTCGGGACCATTCTACCAGTTCCGTCATTCCTTCCTCGAAAGTCACTGATGGAGTAAAATCAAGGGCTTTTTGAATGCGATTAATTCCGGCGAAACAGTGTCGGACGTCTCCCTTGCGGTATTTATTGGTCACCTGCGGAGGAATATCCTTCTTCAATATATCTGCCAATTTCCGGGCAATTCCCTCAATAGTATAAGGCACACCGGAACCAACGTTGAAAATTTGGTAATCCGCTTTTTCACTTTCCATTGCCAGGATGTTGGAGCGAACCACGTCATGTACGGAGATAAAATCCCTGGTTTGGAGTCCGTCTTCATAAACAATGGGTTGTTTGTCATTTTTTAACCGACTCATAAAAATCGCCGCCACGCCTGTATAGGGATTTGAAAGGGATTGTCTCGGACCATAGACATTAAAATATCGGAGAGCCACAGAAGGGATCTTATAAGTCTTCCCTATGTTGATCACCATATCTTCCTGGTCTTTTTTAGAATAGGCGTAAATGGAGTTGCAAAACTGGGTCTTATTCTCATCCGTGGGAACCGGTTTTAAAGTAGCGCGACAGTCATCACAGGAAAGTTCCCATTTTCCTTGTTCCATTTGCTCCCCGGTCCGCAGATCGGGAGTTCGCGGACCACATTGCAGGCATTCGTATCTTCCCTCTCCATAGCTGCTCATGGACGCAGCCACCACCAACTTTCGAACCTTGTTTTTATTGTTTACAAGGACGTCCAGTAAATTGGCTGTTCCTCCTGTATTGACGTCGATATACTTTTTGATTTCATATTGGGACTGCCCAACGCCCACTGCCCCCGCTTTGTGAAAAATTACGTCTACGCCTTTAAGCGAAGCTTTCAATGCATCATAATCTCTCATATCGCCCTGGATAAACTCCGCATCCTTGTTCAGGTAAACGGGCTTTTCAGTCTTTGGGTGCACCTGAGGATCCAGGTTGTCAAAAATGATTACTTCATGACCCTTTTTAACTAATGCGTCCACAAGAAAGGATCCGATAAATCCGGCTCCCCCTGTTACCAAAATCTTTTCGCTCATGGTTTTTCTCCAAACAATGCGGTATTTATGAGAATTCAAAAGACATGGAACCACGAATGAACGCGAATAAAGAAAAACCAAAAAAAATAATCTATTTTGTGTTTATTGGTTCTATGGTTTTATTCGCGTGAATTCGCGACCATTCGCGGTTAAAATGTTTTTTTAAATTTCAAATATCTTTGGATAGGAATTTGCTGTCATGCATTTTCCAGGTACGTATAGCCCTGGAGGCGTTGGTCGTAAATTTTTAAAAGTTGGGCCGACTCTTTGCTGGTGACCAGTTTTTTCTTAACCGCTTCCTTCACCACTTTTCTCAATTTATCGTAAAGATCGTCTCTGTTGTACTCCACGTAACCAATAACGTCTTTAACGGAGTTGCCATGGATCACCTGCTCCACCTCGTATTCCCCGTCTTTTCCCATGGAGATGTGCACGGCGTTGGGATCTCCGAAGAGGTTGTGCAGATCCCCAAGGCTTTCCTGGTAGGCACCGAGGAGAAACACGCCCATGTAGTAGGGTTGGTTGGGTTTTAGTTCGTGGACTTCCAGGGTTTCCTTCACATCCCGCAGGTCGATAAATTGGTCAAATTTGCCGTCGGAATCGCAGGTGATGTCCGCGAAGGTAACCTTCTTCTTGGGTTTTTGATGCAAACGCTGTATGGGGAGGATGGGGAAAAGTTGTTTGATGGCCCAATGGTCGGGTATCGACTGGAAAATGGAAAAATTTCCGTAATAGACGTCGGCCAGGAAGGGTTCCAGCCCTTCCAGTTCATCCGGCACGTAGTCCAGGCTCTCCACGATTTTGGCGATTTTCTTGCAGATGTTCCAGAAAAGGTCTTCGATCCAGGCCCGTTCCGTGAGAGGCAGATAGCCCAGGTTGAACAAGCTGAGCCCTTCGTCCTTGCATTGAATGGCATCATGAAAAGCCTCCTGGAAGTTTTTTCTGGTGATGTTTTCATTGATCTCCATTAACTCTTTCAGGGCCTCCGAGGTTTTCGGGCCTGTTTTGATCTTGAAGTCCATGTTGCCGAATCCGGAAGAACCGAGGACGTCAAAAACCAGCACCGAATGGTGGGCCACAAGAGCACGTCCGCATTCCGTGACGATGTTCGGGTGTTTGAATCCTTCATCCTTACAGGCCGTGTGGATGGCGCTGACAATGTCGGAGGCGTATTCCTGCATGGTTTGGAGGGCCTTGAAAATTATATTTTTAGGAAAGTGTTTTTTTACATGCGACCTTTCCAAAAAAAAAGACTGGGATGAGCAGTTCCTATTAAAAATCTCTTTATTGAGCCTCTTGCAGAAATACTCGCAATAGCGGAGTAGCACAACAATAACTATTTGTTAAACAGACATTTTTTGGGCGCTACCAATAATTCCGTTGCGTCGAGGGTCAGTTTAGCGTATTCAGCGCACACCCATACCTTTAACCCTATTTCAGGTGTGGTTTGTGCTTAATTTTGGACTCAAATGAGACTACGTTACGAACCGGATAAGCTGGTCCGCTGTCAATGCTATTATGCCAAACATTAAATGCGTCATCACTTTCGCATTACCACGGACCCGAACCATTTTACCCCCAAACTCATCTTTCAACCGGCCATTAACCCTTTCAACATTTGATCTTTCGTTATAGCGCCTTTCTTTAGGCATTTCAAAGTTCAAAAAATCAAGACGCTGCTCTTCTGCCTCAAGCTCTAGCTTCAGCTCTTTGTTGCTACGAGGATTGGTATCGATAATAGGAATATGACCTAAAGATTTACTGTGTTCTTTGATAATCGGAGCATCATAGGCGCTATCCATTAAGTCATATAAACTAGCTACGCGCTGATTCGTAATCTCCGCCAAAGGCAGGGCTACCTGGGAATCATGCACTGACGCCGATGTCAAAATACAGCTTACGGGGATGTGCCCGTCAGCCGCATCTATATGTAGTTTATAGCCAATCCAGCTCTCCTTATAGCTTTGGCTGTTCTTCTTGGTACCCACATCGCAACCTTTCGGCAATTCTGCCCACATCTCCTCTTTGGTCATGGACTGTTGCCGTTCTAAACGCGTAAGCACTTTCTCGCTTTTTTCTCCTTTCTTAGGACGCCCTCGCTTACGCTTCTCTTTTTTGCCTTGAGTATTATTCTTCTTTTGAGGTTTTTCTCGGGCATGAATAGCAGTAGAATCTCGTGAAATGTGCCCTACTACGCGCTCTCCCAAGTGTTCTTTGATAAGAGCCTCATGCACTATCTGCCCCAGACCGCTTTGTGTAAATTCCGCAAAGGCTCGTGAAAAAGATGATTCGTGGGGAATTTGGCTGGCTCTTTCCCAACCGCAGATTCTTCGTAGGGCCGGGGACGTTTTCAACCTGTCAATTAACTCACGTGTGAGGCTCAAGTTGTAAACTGCTTTGGCAACAAACGACCGCGCTATCTCTTTACGGTTCTTAGGGGATTGACCATGCCAATAAGAAGGAATAAAAACATGCTCTTCAATCCTCACTAATTCCAGAGTCGCCACTAACTTCTTTAACTTCTCTGTCAAAGGCTCTTCAAACTCTTCTTCTAAATAAGGAAATAAAACTTCTTGTACTTGGAACCACATCTGTGATAATTTCTTCATAAAGTTGCCTCCTTGTTTGTACTACCATTGCTTTCGCTGACTTAATGAGTAGCATTATACAATGGAGGTGACTTCCTTATCCTTTATTTCCTCTACTTCTCGAAAAATAACCAGGTTTTTTTATTTCTGCAAGAGGCTCTATTATATGTTTTTTTAACGAAAAATTCTATTATTTGACCTATGGCTTGACCCGATTAAATAGATGCGTTATATTGCTGTTTCATCTGACTTCATCGTCATCTACGGCATCAAGTAAACTATCCTGTTCAAAATGATAATCCTGCCAGTATGCCACTTTCTTCATAATTCCTTTCATCGTTCTCGCAGTGACTTTTGTCCATGCTT
>JAJDAS010000555.1 GCA_029261755.1 Nitrospinia bacterium | reverse complement strand
TCAGGTTGATATCCCCAATCCAGTTGGGCGCCCAAACCAGTATGTATTTGATGTTTTACATGTATAAAATGAAAACCAAGAAAAAGATAAAAGACTTTCAACCACGAATTTCACTAATTACACCAATTTAAAAAAGCCTTGGCCCTTTGTCTTTAATTTTGATAAAAACCAACCAAGATTCGCCCAAAGAAGAGTAAGGTTAAGGCTTGAATTCGAGTAATTAGTGAAATTCGTGGTTAAAAAAAGTATTTGTTCTTTTTTTGTGCCTTTGTGACTTCTCCGTGTCCTGGTGGTGAAATTTGTTTTACGGTGTAAGGTTCTCAAAAGCTCCATTCCGTTTTCATGGAAACAAAGCTATTGTTCGGGAAAAAACGCAAGAAGGAATTCTCCTCATTCCTCGCGGCCTTTTGGTATTCCGCCTGGAAGATCAGTTTCAAATTCTCAAAATCTCTGGAGGGTTTCCACTCGAAAATCAGGTCGGTGATGGATTCTCCGATCATAATATCGTAAGCCAGGTTCAAAGAAAGAACCATCTGACTGATATTGCCGAATTCATAACGAAACTGGGTAAAGAAATCCGACTTGAAGGGCCTACTCTCGCCGGGGGTATTGGTGGACTTGTCCTCACCGGAATACTCCAGGGTCCATGTAAGTGTGGAGTTGTCCAGTCCCAGGTCATAAAAAGAGTGGTCGAATCCCACCACATATTGCGTGAAAGGCTCCGGGATTCTGGTCTCTTGTGACAAGCTGCTTCCAAGGTGTTTTCCGTTGGGCCAGGTACGCACCAACTCCAGTTTCATCAACCAATCTCCCATGGCCCACTGAAATCCGCCTCCGGCCTTATCTACTAAATAGTATACCGGACGAAAGAAAAGGCCGCCACGGACTCTCTCGAACTGGAAGATGGGATAGCGGGTAACGCCATGGTAGCCCAATAAGAAGAAATCCATACTTTCCCAACTGGCGCTGTATCGGACGGCAAATCCCATCTGGTTAACCCCCTTTGGAGCAATTCCATCCCGGTCCTGCACCCTCCCCCCTCCCCTTTCAAAGCTATATGGATCGTCTCCTTTGGGAAACAGGGTTTCCCGGAAGAGGGGCAGCACATAAAAACTGGCGGTCTGATTGGAGATGCTGTCTCCATCGGGCAAAAAATAACGGAAACGGAGCATCACCTCCCCCAACTTCGAGGCCCGGAGGAGGTTGCGCTCCAGGTCGCGTCGATTCAGGATATCCACCGGATTGAAGGTATCGGTGATGGCCCAGCTTTCCAGCACCTGCCCGAACCGAAAATCCCACGAGGAGCTTTCATAATCCACATACCCCTCCAACGGTTCATAACGCAGTATCCGGTCCTTCGTAAACTCGTAGTATATTTCAGGACGGAAGGTGACGGAAAAGTTTTCGTCCAAGGAGTGTTTTAGTCTCAGGTCCAGATGAAAGACGGCCTGCTCGTCCCTTCTGTCCTTGTTTCTATCAAAGAGATAGTCCACTCCTTCCAGAGAGACGCTCCCCCTGGTTTCCCATCCCCAAAGAGGAAGGGGGGAAAGCAATAAAGCCACTGCTAAAAGGGCAAGGCAGAGATGGGAGTGGCGAGAACGGGTGAGGGTAAAGAGCATGGTTCCAGGTTCACGGTTGCAGGGTTCAGGGTTAAAAAAAATCCGTTGGTTCAGGTCTCTGACCTGAACCTTTCCACGCTTGTACTCGGAAACTCCGTTTCCGTGTTTTGCAAAACGTCATAAAGGTTCGTGTTTATGGAACGCGCCATAATAACTAACGGCGTTTTTTTAAATAAGGTAAGCCAACAGAGTTGGCTTGTTTTCAGCTCAGGTTCAAGCCAGAGACTTGAACCAACATGTGGAACGACTTAAATAAAAAGGCTCGAATCAACAGGTTTTTTCCCACGTCTTATAATCGAATAACGAATGTCGAAGAAGGAACCGCAGAATTTTGAAGGTTATACTTCAACATTCGTTATTCTTTAAATGAATTTCCTTTGAATCAGATTATCATAAATATAGCGCTTATTGCCTCTGAAAAAACCTGCTCATTTTGCCAGCTTTAGAAAAACACCCCTTCACAGGGGTGCAAATTGTTAATTCAATTGACAATTTGTACCGCTTTTGCGGAAACAGGGTGCAGCAGGGGATAAAGGTGAGGGATTTAGGGACAGGTCAGAAATGAATAGACACAAAAGAACACAGATCTTTCAAGCCGCTAAGGGCGCTAAGTTTCTCTAAGTCTACTTCTTACTCACAAAAGCCATTGATTTTTTAAGCATTGCCAGGTATGGTTTTATCGTACCGTTTATAAAATATTGGAAATAGTGAAGAGGAAAAAACAATGCCCAGTACAGATAAAAGTGAGGTTATTCGGGAAGCTATGCGCTTGTTGAAAAGGAAGGAAGAAGAGTCTCAAGCAAGGCTCTCTCTCATTAAAAAACGTTTGGAACGCTCAGCGCATAGCGGTAAACCAGTGCCCTTGGATCAGGCTTTTGAGCAGATCGAGTCTTTACATCAGATAACACATTAGCTTTGTAATTTTACCATCAACTGTTGACGCGACACTATAACCCCGGTCTTGTAGTAACATTGATGGTGGCGCTGACTGTTTCCCATAAACCCGCACCCTTACAATCTACGGTCGTAGTGATGGTAACAGGATGGTAACTTGCGGGTAGCATCACACTATTTGTGGGTTCAGCGCTAACTAATTCAAATTCGTCGGGGCCTTTGCTGCTGGTGATGCGAACGGTAACTTTTGCATTATTTATATTTGATGCGGTTGCTTCATACCAGGCCGATTTAGTCGTTATACTGTTGATAGTTTTGCTTTTTACCTCACTCCCGCACCAAGCGCAAACCGTGGCTACGTAACTAACTGTATGGGTATGGACAGTCCCGGCATAACAATATGCCGGCAAGACCATCACGAAAAGCAGAGCTGCTAATATATTTCTTGAAAAAAGTTTCATGCCCTACCTCCTATTAAAGGTTATCAATTATTGGCTGGAATTCTGTAACAGCCGCTGCTCCAGTTCTCTAATTCATCAATTTTTCTTTTGATAACTTATGCATTAATAAACGGACAATAATTTTCGAACTCTTGCTATAATTTGTTCTTCGGTAAAAGGCTTATGGACTATATACTCTTCTCCCACAATTTCCGTCGCCTGTTTAAAATAGTCGTCAGCGGTTTCCAGTGAGGTCATAACCAATAGTTTTATGTCAGGATGAACGGTTTTGATCATATTGAGAAAATCGACTCCGTTATAATCCGGCATTAAAATATCTGAAATAATCAGGGAAACGTCGTTCGACTCTATTTTATCCAGACCTTCCAAACCATCCAGTGCTTTTATGGTCTCAAAATTGTTCTTTTTCAACATTTCACAAACCGCATTATTTTGGATTTTTGAATCGTCTACAACTAATATTAGGGGTTTTTGAGAGTTAGTCATTTGGCCTGAGTGGAAATGGAGAGAAAATGGAGCGATTTAATCATCGCTCACCTAATGCACCCAAAGATTAACAAAATGCCGCATATAAGTCAAAAACTGATTAGGCCATTTCGTTGGTTGACAAAATATTTTCTCTGCGCTTAATGATGTTTTTGTTTTTTGTATGCCCTCCCCTTTCCGGCGATTTTTTCCTTGCGGTTATCTTATATTGTGATAGAATTATTAAAGGCAGTGACAAGAAACCACTAATTAACACTAATAAAATCCTTAAAAATTATTAGTGAAGATTAGCGAGGATTAGTGGTTAAAATTCTTTCATTTTTAAGGGTTTCATGGATTTGTAGTACAGAGACAACAGAGAAAAGATTGCAAAGAATTTTTTTTTGGCTTTCTGTGTTCTCTGTGGCGCATAAGGTTTTAGTTTTTGTGCCTTTGCAACTTAGTGGTTAATAAAATTCCAACTATCTTTCCCCAGGGGAACCAACCGTGGCCTCTTTCTGGAAAGCACCCTTTTTCCCTTTGCTGGCCTTCTACGTGGCCGGACTCCTTTCCCCGCCCCACCTGATCCTCAACCTACTCCTGGTAGCTTTTTTTCTTGCCGCTTCCGCTTATCTGCTGAAGAAAAAAACCATCTCCATCTGGCTTTGCCTCGCCCTACCCTCCTTCTTCCTCTTTGGACAGATCATTCAGGTACGTCCCAAGGTACCCGCCGATCTGTCCCACATCTATTATCATCTCCAGCAACCGCGAAAGGTGGAGTTGGTTGGACTCATTGTCTCTTCCCCGGAAAAGTTCGCCAAGAAGACGCGGATTCATCTGGAGAGCGAGTCCTTCCTTTCTCTCACTGGATGGACCAAGGCTGGCGGACGGATGCGGGTGGATCTTTATGGAGAGGTCCCGGAGCTGAAATACGGCGACCGGATCCGCATTGCCAAGGTTAAACTCCGCAGGCCCACCAACTTCCGTAATCCGGGGGGCTTTGACTATGTACGCTTCCTGCGACACCGGGAAATTTGGGTCTCCGGGTGGACAGGAAGGAAAGATCGTGTGGTGGTGGAGCGCGGACCCAGCCCTCCTTTCTTCCAACTGGTGCACCTAACCCGTAGCAGGATGGCGGCCTTCGCCAGGGAAAATATGTCCCATCGCAACGCCTCTATTTTTCAGGCCTTGCTCTTCGGTCAACGATCCGGCCTTTCCCGGCATGACGCCGACCTCTTCATCGAGACGGGCATCGCGCATCTCACGGCGGTATCGGGTCTCCATATCGGTCTGGTAGCGGGATTTTCCTATTTCGTCCTGGAGTGGATGGGGATACGGTTCCTCATCCGCTTCTTTCCCCTCGCCGCCATGGGAGGTTGGTCCGGCAGTCTGGCGGCCTTTGGGACCTTCTTTCCGGTTCTCTTTTACGCCTTGCTGGTGGGAGAGAAGGTTTCCTCCATCCGGGCCGTCATCATGGCCGTGCTTTTTCTCCTGTCCATCATGCTAAGGAGGGGACAGTTCCACTACTACACCCTGGCCACGGCGGCTTTGGTGATCCTGATCTGGAAACCCGGTTCCCTGTGGGAGGCCGGGTTTCAGTTGTCTTTTTGCGCCGTTTTTTTCATCCTCTTTCTCTTATCCCGATGGACCACTCTGCCCGACACCGCGTACTCTCCCCTCACCTCCACACGTTGGGAGGAGTTCCTGGTGAAGCACAAGCGTTTGACCGGTTACGTGTTTGTCACCTTATTCGCCACCATGGCCACCTTCCCCTTGATCGCCTACCACTTCAATCGGTTTACTCCCTACGCCATTCTCCTGAACCTCATGGCGGTGCCCTTGGTGACGGTGGTGGTAATCCTGGGACTTTTCCTCTCCTTCTTATCTTTGTTCTTTCAGGAGTTGGCCGGCTTCCTGGCGGCTATCCCGGAGTTGTTGATCTCCCTTTTGGTGGAAATCTCCGAGGCATTTTCCAAAATCCCTTACGGCAGCATACGGGTGTCCACTCCCTCTCCCGGCTTCATGGCTGCTTTCTATTTCATGCTAATAGGAATCTCTATCTTCAAAAAGGATTGGAAAAAGCTTTTGCCGGTGGTGATCGTGTCTGTGAGCATGATTGTTCTTTTTCCCGGACAAAACTCACGCTACCCCGACGGAAAGCTCTCCGCAGCCTTCCTGGATGTGGGGCAAGGAGACTCCACCTTCCTGCGGTTTCCCAAGGGCCAAACCATGTTAGTAGACGGAGGACGCGCCCACGGCAATATGGATATGGGCAAGTGGGTGGTGGGTCCATTTCTTTGGGACATGGGTGTGCGAAGGGTGGACTATTTGGTGGTCTCCCATCCGGATAACGACCACATGGGCGGGCTGTTGTACATCCTGCGAGAGTTCGAGGTGGGGGCAGTGCTGGAAAACGGAGAGGTGGCGGAAAACCCCATTTTGAAGGCGATCCGAAAGACGGCAAAAGAGAGAGGAATACCCGTCCGCGTCCTAAAAAGGGGAGATTTGCTGGAAGTGGACGGAGTCCGGGTGGAGGTGTTGAATCCAGCCATAGATTCCGCTCCCACCCCCAAAGAGAGCCACAAAGGAAAAAACAATCGTTCTCTTGCCTTACGAGTGGGATGCGGCAAGATGTTCCTGCTTCTTCCGGGAGATATGGAGGCAGAGGCGGAAGCCGATCTGGTGGGGTCGGGCATGGAGTTGCGATCCACCATCCTGAAGGCACCACATCACGGCAGCAGGACCTCCAGCACTGCTCCCTTCATAAAAGCCGTGGCGCCGGAAGTGGTGGTGGTATCCGCAGACGCCAACAACCGGTTCGGGCATCCAAGTCCCCAGGTACGGAAAAGGTACGTGGAGGCAGGGGCGAAGGTTTATACCACGGGCCGTAGCGGTGCGGTGGAGGTGTTTTCCGATTGTGATGAGTATCGGGTGGAAAGCATGAAGGGTATTGACAATTAAAACAAAAACCAAGAAAAAGATAAAAGATTTTTAACCGCGAATGAACGCGAATTTACGCGAATAAAGAAAAACCAAAAAAAATAATCTGTCTTTTATCTATTGGTTCTATGCTTTCATTCACGTAAATTCGCGACCATTCGCGGTTCTCTTTTTTTTTCAAATAAATTCACATAGCTTTTGGAAGGGGAAGTTTGGTAAAATACCTTCAGACTATGAATTTACATTTCTAAAATCCATCCGCAGCAAATAACCTCCGTTTCATTGCAGCGTATCACAAACCCCGTAAGTTCAAACCGTTTGTTCTGCCCCCTTTTTTCATCCAATTTTAGCTTATAATTTTAGTCTTAATCACCTGGTAGCCAGAGTAGCTACACAATATCTTTATAACTTTTTTGAAAAGAAGGATCTTTTTATGAAGCAGGAAAATTTGAGAAATATCGCAATTATTGCCCACGTTGACCATGGAAAGACCACCATCGTGGATGGGATGCTCCAACAGGCAGGTATCTTTCGGGAGTCGGAAACGGTCCAGGAGCGCGTCATGGATAACATCGACCTGGAACGGGAGCGCGGGATTACCATTATGGCAAAAAACGCCGCGATTGTTTGCGACGGGGTCAAAATCAATATCGTAGACACGCCTGGCCACGCGGACTTCGGGGGAGAGGTGGAAAGAACCTTGAAGATGGTGGATGGAGTATTGCTGCTGGTGGACTCCTCGGAAGGTCCTTTACCTCAAACGAGGTTTGTACTGAAAAAGGCGTTGGAGCTTAATCTGCCTCCCATCCTCGTGATCAATAAGATCGACAGAGACGATGCAAGAATCCAGGATGTCTTGAACGAAGTCTATGATATGTTTATCGACCTGGACGCCACGGAAGAGCAGTTGGAATTCCCCGTTGTTTATACTAATGCGAAACAAGGCGTCGCTAAGCTGGATATGGCGGACGAGGCGCAAAATCTGAAGCCCCTCTTTGACCTGATCCTGAAAACCATTCCCGCGCCCGAAGGTGATAAGGAAGGTATTTTGCAACTTCTCATCACCAATATAGATTACAGCGATTACGTGGGAAGACTGGCCATTGGCAGAATCTTTTCGGGTAATGTAAAGGTCGGAGACTCGGTGAGTTTTGTTAACAGCGAGGATAAAGCAACAAAGGTAAAAATAACCTCCATCTATACCTTTCAAGGGCTGGAAAGAATCGAAACACAGGAAGCCTTCGTGGGAGATATCGTTGCCCTGGCCGGCATAGAGGGAATCAACATAGGCGACACCGTTACAGACGTGGAAAAACCCATGCCCTTGCCAAGAATCAAGGTGGACGAACCTACCATATCCATGGTCTTTTCCGTCAATACCTCCCCAATGGCAGGAAAAGAAGGCAAATATGTAACATCCAGAAACCTAAGAGAAAGACTGGACAAGGAACTGCTTTATAACGTGTCCATTAAGGTGGATTTTACGAATCCGGACGCCTTCAAGGTCATGGGCAGAGGAGAATTACAACTGGCTATCCTCATAGAGATGATGAGAAGGGAAGGTTATGAATTGTCTGTATCCATGCCGGAAACTATCACTAAAAAGATAAACGGCGCACTGCATGAGCCCATGGAGCTTCTTGTTATCGACGTGCCGGAGGAATTTGTGGGCGCAGTAACTCAACAGGTTGGTTTAAACAAAGGGCAGATGCTGAAGATGTTGAATAACGGGCATGGCCGGGTGAGGCTGGAATTCAGGATCCCTTCACGTGGACTCATCGGTTTTCGGTCCCAGTTTCTCACCGACACCAGGGGGACGGGACTGATGAACC
>JAJDAS010000554.1 GCA_029261755.1 Nitrospinia bacterium | reverse complement strand
TCAAACAAATCCGAGTAAGCAAATCCTCCTATTACAAAATCACCTTCTTCTTTGTAAATATCTTTTATTATTTTTTGCGTATCACGCCATATTTTACCAAATATTTGCACATTGTTTGTAATATTGCAATTAGGATTGTTTAATTCGTGCGCGATGCCTGAGATCATTACTCCAAGTGAAGCCATTTTATCAGCATGTTTTAATTGTAGTTCCAGGTTTTGCAATTCACTTCGGTCTCTAAGTATCCCTTGGTAACCGCCGTTTCCTTTATCATCACGCCAAGTCGTAGTAGTAGCAAGACAATCAAATTGAGTTCCATCCCGCTTTTTGTAGGTCATTACTCTATTTTTAACAGAACCATGGCGGTCAAGTACTTTTTGAAACTCTTTCCGTATATCAGGGTCAACAAAAATATCAGTAGCCGTTAATCTTTCCACGAGTTCTTCTTTTTCGTTCGCTTCATAGCCAAACATTTTTAGAAAAGCAGAGTTAACATCAACAAACTTTCCACCTTCTTTAGTAATAACGATTGCATCTGGAGAATCATTGAAAAGTTTTCTGTACTTTACTTCCTTTTTTCTTATTTCTCTTGCAACGAATACTATATATATAAAGACGAAAATTATAATTAAAGAAGTTGCTATTTTTGTGTGGATTTCTAAAGTATTTATAGCATTGTTAATTGGGGTTTTTGGAATTTTTACTTCCAGAAGGCCAAGAACATATCCTAAAAGGGACGACTTCTTCTTTTTTTGCAGTCAGGAAGTGACAACTTTGACAAAATTCCGTAGCTTTGAAAGGATAAGCGAAAAAGAGAAAATCGTTTGTTTCCCACTCTTTTTTTTCGCCATCGAGTAAAGCTTTTTCTTCTTTCGGGTGTATAGTTTGTTGTTCAGGGTCTTCTTTTATTACATTTACTGAGACGCTGTGAATTATTCTTGCACTACCCCCCTTATGTTCTGCTAAAGACTTCACATAGGGTTCAACTTCTTCTCCTCCTTGCTCTGAAATTAATTTGTCAATTGCAAACCACAAAAACTCTGTTGTCTCCCTTGCCTGAGACTTAAACTGATCGGCCAACATTGCAAAATCTTTCTGAGTTTCCCACTTTTGTCCTCCAAGAAGAAGAAAAATGAGAAACAACCCAACCAACCAACATTTCAAATTATGCTTTTTTGTGAATTTAAATATTTTATCTTTCATTTTTTTTATCCTCCTTCCTGATAAATACTTTTGTTTTTGATTGATCTACCATTTATTTCAATCGCAATTGACATGCAACATTCAGCATCACAATGAATATTTTTCTCATTATTTGATAGAAACGTTGAAAAGTAAAAAATGTCATCTTATTTTGATTTATCACTTTTAAAATTTACAAGCACTTTTCCTTTCTCTGTCAGTCCGAACACTTGCTTCCTGGTACGAGGAAGTGTGTGGCGCTCAACTAACCACCTATTCTCTAAGGGTTCAAGACGCCGTTGTAACGTTGTCCTGCTTTTTGAAATATTTATAAACTGCTTGTCTGAAACTGAAGCTGTTTTTTTCAGAAGGTATTTTAAAATTTTCAAATCATCCGCTTCAATTCTTAACTCGGAAAATTTTTTCATTAATATATTCAAGATAAATTTTTCTGAAAGTGGAACCTCTTGCTCTACAATCATACCTTCTTGAAGAACATATTTGGCATACCTCAGCATTTCTCTATAGTTTGCTGACGAAAGCACGTCAATCAAAAATGATGCTTTATCAGTAAAGGGGTAAACATAAGATTTTAGAGGTTTGCCACGATGGAATCGCGGATTTAAAATATCTTTCAAATTTCCTCTGCCTAGTTCCCAAAGAGGTTTTAAATATTCATGGTGATCAAAGGTTGAACGAATTATAGATTTTAAATCATCAAATCCCTTACTAAAATTATCTTTTGAGTCACGGTGAGCAAGTATCAATAAACCGGGAGTGGGAATAAGCTCTTTCATTCTTTGACATAGATTAGCCATGTTAGCGGGCATTTCAGGTTCAAGAAAATCAGGCTCGTCTATAACTAAAATTACTCTTTCATTCCTTTTTGACATTCTTTTACATGATTCATAGATAATATCTTCAGTTTCGTAGTTGCGCTCCGGCGTCTCTGTTTTTTGGTTAACGGAGCTTACTCCTGCCCCTCCAATACCTGCTTTAAGCTTACGCCCTGTTGTTTTTGATGTGGATTTTATTAAACGATGGTAAAGGTCTTCAGCTTTTATTCCAGCTTTTTCCGCAGCTAATATACATGAACGCGCTATTTCACCGTCAGCTTCATCAATATTTCTTGCTTTGCTCAGGTTTACTCTAATGAATCCCTTTTCTTCGCCAAAAGCCTTATATAGGAAAGTAGTCTTCCCTATTCCAGCGTCACCTGTTAGTAACAGACATATCTTGGATTGGCTATTAGTACGAATCCGGATTTCACGAATTTCCTTAGTTCGCCCCCAAAAAATACCTAAATCAACCGGCAGAGTTAGAGGGTTTAAAGAAAGAAATGGCTCTGATTTGAAATTATAATATTTCCACCAACTCATAATTTACGCTCCTTCATAATAAGCAAAAGTTGCCAATAAGCTGTCGGGTTCATCAACTAAAAAAATAACTGCCCACAATTGCCCACAACTGCCCACATTTCGGTTTAAATACCGATTTATCGGCACATGGATAAATAACATGCATGTAATTTAAGAAATGTATTAAAGCCATTTACTGCCCACAATTGCCCACAACTGCCCATTTCCCGGCTAAGATGACCATATTACAGCACCTTGATTCCAATAAATCATCCTCATGCTGTTAATATTACTCACACAGTGAACTCCCATGCTAAAATACCTAACGTATTTATATGTTAGTTACAAAAACCATACCACATTGCACGGTGGGCTTGCTCATTTTCTTCCTGATTGTAAAAAGAAAACTTAACCAGACGCAGAACGCAGAGAAAAACTTATTTTCTTAATTGCTTTTACTCTGCGCTCTTTGTGTGCTCTGCGTTAAGTTATTTTAATTATCTAATTTGAAAAATGAATTAAAGATATCTACTGCCCACAACTGCCCATCTCCCGGCTTTTAGAAGACCATATTTTCAGCTTTTTAAAATTTCAAATCCCTTTAGCTATTTTCATAGGTCATTTATAAGTTAAAGTTAACTACAAAGTCAAGACTTGAGAGGGCGAGAGGCGGGTTTCGTGTTGCGTGTTGTGCGGGGTGCAAGCCGGAAGACATAAAAACGTATGCATCACTGGCAGCCCACAACCCGTTCCTCTTAACCTGCAACAC
>JAJDAS010000553.1 GCA_029261755.1 Nitrospinia bacterium | reverse complement strand
ATTCCGGGATGCTTGAGTTTTCTGAGGGTCTCGGCCCCTTGGACATCAATGACAAACAAAAGGTCGCAATTTTCCTTCTTCGCCTGGTCGATATTTTCCAGGGAAGTACCGTAAAGGTTCCCGAAAACATCTGCCCACTCCAGGAAATCTCCCTTGGCGATTTTTTTCTCGAACTCTTCCCTGGAAATAAAAAAGTAGTCTATTCCCTCTACTTCATTGGCTCTTGGGGCTCTGGAGGTATGGGAAACGGAGTGTTTCAAATTGTGCACCAGGCCGGTAATTTTGTTGGATATGGTGGTTTTTCCGGCCCCGGAGGGAGCGGAAAGAACAAAGATGAGGTTTTTACTTTTTTTCATGATGTTTTATAAAACGGGTTCAGCGTTCAAGGGTTCATGGTTCAAAGTTAAAAGCTTTAAAAATTTCGTACATTTTAGCGCTTTGAAAAGGTGTTTTGCTTTCGTTCGCTGGCCCCATTGTGGCGAAGCCCTGTGGAGCCGCAATGCTTGCTTTGCTCCGTTCGGCGGTTTAATGGCCCCTTCCACCGAACCTTCTTTTAACCGTGAACCGTGAACCTGGTTAACTCAGTTCTGCACTATTATTCCACATTTTGAACCTGTTCTCGAATTTTTTCCAACTCACATTTTATTTCGATGGCCTCATTGGAGCAGGAATGGTCTGGCACCTTGGAGGAAAGGGTGTTGGTCTCCCTGTTCATCTCTTGCAGGATGAAGTCCAGTTTTCTGCCCACAGTTCCTCCATCCTTCAAGTGTTTGGTAAACTGATCGAGATGGGATTGGAGACGCAGTGTTTCCTCCGAGACGTCCGCTCTCTCGGCAAAAATGGCAGCCTCCTGGGCGATTCTACCGGGATCAATATTTATTTCCCCAGCTAACCGCTTGATCTGCTCCGAAAGCCGGTCCCGATACGCCTCCAGTATTTTTGGCTGTTCCTTTTTTATGTTTTCCAGTTTCTCCCGGATGGTTCCTATTCGTTGGGAGATTTCCGTAAAGAGAGCTTCCCCTTCCGCAGCCCTCATCTGTTTCAAGGCCTCCATGGTTTGATGGAGGGTGGGCTCCAGAATTTCCATCAAAGTCTCCACGCTTTCCTCATCCTTATCATAACAAAGGATGTCTTTCATGGATAGAATAGAATCAAGGGAAACCTGGCCTTCAAGGTTTAACTCTTTTTTGAGGGTCTCCACGGATTGTAGATATTGGCGAGCCAGTGCCAGGTTGGGTTTCAGAGATTGTTCGTTTCCGTTTTCTCCCACATCAAAGGTCAGTGAGATGTCGAAGGAACCTCTGGAAAAGTTTTTCTTAATATTTTTTTTGATGAAATCGCCCAAAACCTGGTACCTTTTGGGAACCCGAAGGGAAAGGTCCAGGAAACGGTGGTTCACCGACCTAATTTCCAAAACGCAGTTCATCTCTCCCTGAAGGTTTTCGGCCCTGCCGTATCCTGTCATGCTGGTTATCAAGGAATTTTCTCCTTTAAAAAAATGTAGTTAAAGGTAACCACTCAGATTATCCGGTTCCAGGCAAGTGTTTATAGCTAGCTCAATAACCTTAAAACAGTTTGGCATCAACTCTTTTTAACCTTGAACCGTGAACCCCGGAACCATGAACCTGCGCAATTACGTTAAAAGTCTCTAATAAAGGTGGAGGCATAGGAACGCACCTCTTTGCCATTGAGAACATGAAAGTTTCGTATTTTCTCAATGGTCTGCATGGAAAAACGTTTGAGGGGAATATGGATGAGGTGCTTCTTGTGGCATCTCGCGATCCATCGCCATCGCCTCAACAAAGGCCCCGGGGAAACCACCACCACATTTCTCTCCTGGGAATGGAAGGTGGCGCCGGCAATGAGACGCTCTTCCAGCGTTTCTGTGAAGTGAAATCGGTCGTCCCTCCAGATATTCGGGATATACCGGGGGGGATATAGGAGGAAGAAACCACCGTAAACAGACTTGGCAATGCCAGGCCCCACCATACCTTCCATGTACGGAGTGGCGTAAAAGCACAAAGTGGATTCCTCGTCATGCTCGGCGAACCAGGTCTCCTGCCACGAATATTTTTCCCAGTCCGCTTTTTGCTCCAGGAGCACCACTACCACCTCGATGCTTCCCCTATTGGGAGGAATTTCCTTCACATAGATATCGCCTGTATACCACTTGCGGAGGGTCTCGCGGCTGTCTATTCCGTCTTTTAGAGAGGTGGTGAATTTTTCGGTGAGGGCATGGTCTTCACCGATGAGCGCCTTGGCCTGCTCTCGAACATGAGAATTGAAGCTCTCGATTTTTTGGTCCTCCGAGGGCCAGGAACAACATCCCATGGGGTCCCATAGCATTTTCCAGTTACGTTTCTTAAATTCCGGTGGAGGAGGCTTCAAGGGAATGGTGCGCCAAAAGGTCTCTATTCCGGCAAGCCTGTTTTTCATGACGGCCACCTCTGCATCGGGTATGATACCCTCCCCGATGCCCATCATGGCGGTTTCGGTTTCCTCATCAACCCCTTCCTTCTGGTAAGGGTACTTCTTGGCGGTCTCCACCAGGGAAATGGCAAAGGCATCACCGCATATCTGCTTGGACACCACCACCAGGGTATAAAGGTCCGGGCTCATCCTGTTTTCCAGCAGGGTGAGGTTCCGGGCGTACTGGAGAAAAACCTGAAAGGTTTGGGGCGAGATCCGATGATGCTCCAGGTTGAATTCCTCTCTCCACCTCTTTCTGGTTTCGATGAGGAGTTCCTTCACGCCGTCGATGGACATGCTTTTGTCCGAAAGAAGCTCCGCTCGTCTTTTCTCGTAGAGATAGGTGACAAAGGGCATCTCGCCGGTGACGAAAAAGAGGGAGTCGTGGTCAATTGGGTACAATCGGGCATGGCCGGTGGAGGCTTCGGACTTGGAATATTCCAACCGCTGATTGTATGCCTCCCGAATCCAAACCCAATCCAGAAGGGAGCAAGGAAAGAGAATTTGATTGTACTCCATCTCCAAGATATGGAGTTGGAAGGCCATCCACCTGATCCGTTGGTCGTGCTGGCTGCCTTTTTCCGGCCTTTTCAGATAAGGAAGCACTGCGGCGGAGAACTTTTCGATGGCAACGGTTTTTAAGGCGTAAGGGTCGGGGAAGGATGCCTGGAGTACTTCGAATTCCTCCACTTCCATATCTATGAATGCCCGCCTGATTCCTTCCTCCCGGGCTACTCGAAGGCCGCTGATGAGGGGTTGGCTTGGCTCGATGGGCACAAAGCTGCAAGCGGGTTTTTCGTCATTCTTTTCTTCCAGGAAAGCAGCGGAGATGGTGGGCAGTTTGTCCAGCCCCTCTTCCACGGCATGTTGAAAAGAAGGCGGCAAGGAAACCGCAAGACAGTCGTATTCGTTGGAAAGGAGTTCCTGTCTTACCAGCCTGGCGAAGTCGCCGCTTCCGTGGATGATGGGCAGGAGCTTGATCTTCGGACCGAGGGATAGGAATGGCGTTTTGGAATTTGGCATGTAAGGTGAGGAAACAGTGGTGAGAGAAGCGTATCAGTTACTGACGTGGTGTTTCAGAGAATTTGTCTCTTGCAATTTAAATAAAAAAAGAAATTTAACGCAGAGTTCGCAGAGAACGCAGAGAA
>JAJDAS010000552.1 GCA_029261755.1 Nitrospinia bacterium | reverse complement strand
TTGAAGAAAATCCTGATCTGGAAATCGTCTCTTCAAAAACTACCGGAACAAACCTCACTTATGCTCTGAATGATAGAGAAGTAAATAAAATAAAAGAAGATGCCGTGGATCAGGGCCTGGAAACCATCCGAAACAGGGTGGATGAATTCGGAGTGGCGGAGCCCACCATCCAACGGGAAGGGGAAAGAAGAATACTGATTCAAATGCCGGGCATCAGTGACCCTGAAAGGGCCATCAAACTCATCGGCAAAACAGCCCTCCTGGAATTCAAACTGGTAGACGAAGAAAATAGCCTGGAAGACGCCCTGGCGGGAAATATCCCCCAAGGAGATGAAGTCCTTTACCAGCGAGAGAAAAATCCCACCACGGGTGTGGTAACGAAGGTCCCGCATCTTCTGAAGCAGGAAACCGTGCTCACGGGTGATTATCTCACCAACGCCGAGGTGAGGATCGACCAGGATTTCATGCAACCCTATGTTTCCATTCGTTTCAACAACGCGGGGGCGAGAATTTTCAGAATGGTTACCCGTGAAAACATTAAAAAACGTCTGGCCATCGTGCTGGATGGAACGGTGCACTCCGCTCCGGTGATACAGGATGAAATTTCGGGCGGCCAAGCGCAGATTACGGGCCGTTTTACCTCCGAGGAGGCCCACGACCTGGCCATCGTTTTAAGGGCTGGCTCCCTCCCGGCGCCTGTCACCATTTTGGAGAATAGAACCGTCGGACCTTCCCTTGGACGGGACAGCATCAATCAGGGAGTAACCTCTTTTATCATTGGAGGCATACTGGTCCTGGTCTTCATGATTTTGTATTACAAGTCCAGCGGAGTAATAGCGGTGAATGCCCTTTTGCTGAACATGATCCTGATCGTGGGAGCCCTGGCCTATTTTGAAGCTTCACTTACCCTTCCCGGTATTGCGGGGATTATTCTCACCGTGGGTATGGCAGTGGATGCTAACGTTTTGATATACGAGCGTATCCGGGAGGAATTGAGGCTTGGGAAAACTGTCCGGGCCGCTATAGACCAGGGATTTGAAAAGGCGTTCAAAACCATTTTGGATGCTAATGTTACCACCGGTATTGCCGCCATTGTACTTTTCCAATTTGGTACCGGCCCTGTGAAAGGTTTTGCTGTTACCCTCTGCATTGGAATCATCGCCAGCATGTTTACGGCTGTTTTTGTCTCCCGAGTCATATTCGATTTCCTCTTAAGCCAATGGAAGATTAAAAAACTGAGCATATAATGGAACTCATCAAACCCAACACTAATTTCGATTTTATCGGCAAGCGCAAGATAGCCATGACGATATCCTGCGCCTTAATCCTTGCCGGAGTTCTCTTTTTTTTCAGCAGAGGAGGCTTTAACTATGGCGTTGATTTTGCCGGAGGCACCCTGGTTCAGTTGAAATTTCAAAAAGACGTTCCCACTGGCCCGGTGCGATCCACTCTGAAAAAATTAGGGTTTGGAGACAGCGGTATTCAGCATTTTGGTTCAGAGAAAGACATCTTGATCCGAATGGAGCGCTGGTCGGAAGAATTGGAAGACGTCAGCCAGTTGTTGGCCAAGAATTTGGGGAAAGAGTTTCCTGACAACCCCGTAAGTGTGGAGAGAGTGGAGATGGTTGGCCCGAAGGTAGGAAAAGACTTACGAGAAAAAGCCTTTCTTTCGCTCTTTTATTCCATGGTGGGGATATTGCTTTATGTGGCTGTGAGGTTTGAGTTTAAATTTGGGGTCGCCGCCATTGTGGCCACTTTCCATGATGTGCTCATATTGGCAACGGCGTTTCTAATCACCGACAAAGAGTTCACCCTGCCCATTATAGCTTCTTTCCTGGCCATCATTGGCTATTCCCTTAACGACACCATCGTGGTGTTTGACCGTATCCGTGAAAACTTGAGGAGGGTGGGGAAGAAGGACCTTCTGGGAGTCATTAATAGCAGTGTAAACCAAACTTTAAGCCGCACGCTTCTCACCAGTGGAACTACCCTCATGGTGGTGGCCACTCTTTTCGTCTATGGAGGGGAGGTCATCCACGACTTCGCCTTCACCCTTCTTATCGGCATCGTAGTGGGAACTTACTCTTCCATCTATATCGCCAGTCCTATGCTCTTAATTTGGGACAGCCTGGTAGCGAAAAAAAAGGCAAAGTAGTAGAATCCTCAGATATACAAACTCTCCTCATAACTCAGCATGGTTAGTCCGTCTTGGAACTCTCCAATCATCGGCTTTAAGCTTGATTCGTTGAAAATCCTGGTGGAATAAAGAGGAAAGTCGGCGCCCGATTTAATGGTCAATTGGATAGCGCCGGAAAAACGAGGATTTACCTCAAAAAACATAATCTCATCCCCGTTAAGCTTACACTGAATATTCGCTGGACCTACGGTTGGAAGCTTTTCCGCGATTTTGATTCCGTAATCCATCAGACGCTTGTCCTTTACCGTTCTGCCTTTATCGCTAACACCCGACCTTATCCATAACCTCTCCCTGGGGACCACGGAAATACACTTGCCGTTTTGATCGCAAAAAGTGTCTATGGTGAATTCTCTTCCCTCCAGAAAAGGCTGTATGATGGGATCATGGACGTAATCGAGAAAAAAACGAAGCTCTTTTTCGTTATTCACCGGAAAAGCTTGGACGCTCCCCCTTCCGCATCTTGGCTTGATGAAAAGTGGATAGGACATAGCCGCCGGGTCCACCTCGTCTTTTAAATAGGTCTTGGGCGTTGGGATGTCATTCTCCAAGAAAAACTGGTAGGTGAGGTATTTGTCATTGCAAACCTGGCCGGTCTTGTCTTCCGAGACCAGTACGTTGATTCCTTTTTTGATAAACTCTCCCTTTTGTTTTCCGAAAAACGGCAGCTCTTCGTCGATGGTAGGCACTATGAGGGTAATATTTTCCTCATGGCAGATCTCCAGTATCCTTTCCTTATAATCTGGAGAGTTGGAGAGGGGAACGATGTAATGTTTTTCAGTGAGGTAAAGTCCGGGAGAGAGGGAGTTGGCGTCTGTGGTAACCACCTTTCCTTGTCCGCCATCTCTGGAAAGCGCCTTCTGGAACGAGCGTATCAGGGCCAATCTTCTGGATGCTGCCGTGATGAGTATGTTCATATGGGATGCTTTCTATACATGTTTTTTGATGTCATTTAGCAAGTCTATTTTTTCTTTTTTGAGCAAGCGGTCCAAAACGTATGGCCTGTAAAATCGTTTAGGCCGATTAACCTTCGCAATTCCATCGAAGAGTTCTCTTAATTTACTGTTGCTTCTCAAAAGCTTAACGGAATCTTCGGACAAATCTAAATTGTTCACTTGAAAAACATCATCATAAATGCGGCAATAATTGTGCAAAAACATATACCGTTCGTCATCAAGCCACGGCCTGAATTTCTTGCCCTTCTCCACACCGCTATCCAAACACGCATCCTGATAATCTTTAATGGTATCAGGTAATTTTAACCCATATTCCTTTTCTGCGAAAGTGGCCAAAGGTGTTTCCGGCAATGGAAAGAAAAGATAGGTGAGTGACCTTACGAAGGGATTGATTTTCTTTAATCGAAGCATAAATTCTACATTGGCCCTTAAATCCTCATCCGTTTCCGTGGGAATGCCAACCATAATATTATGGGTGGTGGTAATGCCGTTATCAAATAGTTGCTGGTTTACTTCCGGAACCTTTTCTAAATTTAAAGGCTTTTGCATGATTTTCATCAATCTTGGCGAAGCTGACTCCAGGGAATAAACCACGGTTTGCACAATACCTCCCATTTTTTCAATAATATCCGGCTTTAAATTATTAAGATGCGAAATGCACTGCTCGATATAAAAACTGTTTTTCCTGAAGAAATCCAATATTTTCATTACCCTGTCTTTCAAAACACAAAAATTGTCATCACCAAAAGTAAACACCCTGGTGCCTGTCAACTCATGAAGACTCTGTAGCTCCTTTATAACATGGTCAGCAGACCGGTATCGCCATGCCGGGGATTCACTCCTGATCTCGGCATCCACAGATTGAACGTGGCAGAAGCTGCATTTAAACGGACACCCCAAGCTTGCCGTAATTCTGAAATAGTAAGGCTCCTGGTTAAGGTTCACGGACTCCTTCAACAACTCCCAACGCGGAACCGGGAAATGGTCTAAATTCTTTTCAAGCATTCTTGGCGGGTTATGAATTACCTCCCCATCCAGTTTATACGATATTCCCCTAATCTCAGGGTTATGATTCGTTGAACCTTCCAGATATTGAATTAATTCCAACAGGCTATATTCGCCTTCATAGCGAATGATATAATCCACCTGATATTCCTGTAGTAATTGACCTGGTATGATGGAGGCCATCTTCCCTCCATAACAGATGGGCATGTTGGGATTGACCTTTTTAATTTTGGCGGAAAATTCTTTCGCGTTTTTCATGAACTCGCCGATGAACACCGTGAAACCAACTAAAATATATTCACCGTTTTTTATGTCTTCCCATGGGACTTCCTGGAATGCGGTATTGACGATTTGGCACTCATAACCATGCTCCACCAGGAAGGAGGCCAGGTTTAAGAGTCCAATGGGTGGCTCCAACCTCATTACCTTCCTGGAAGTTTTCGTTGTTTTGTAGCTTGGACTGATTAACAGTACTTTTTTCACTCTTATCCTCTCGTTCCCAGAGTCTCCCTCACTGGCGTTAAGTTAAGTGAAGAATCTTTAGTTTGTCCCGGAGGGACTTGCGAAAATAGCCCAGCAATTCATTGCTGGGTAAAAAGAGCAAGTAGTTAAGTCCCGTAGGGACGACTGAGTTCCAGGGTCCATTCCACACCGCTTTTCAGCCGTCCCTCCGGGACTTAAAAACCACGGGCGGCAGACCCAGCGATAAATCGCTGGGCTACTTTCGATTGTCCCTCTGGGACACAAGAAAATCAAAACCCAAGCCAAAAACCTTAACTTAATGGCATTGAGGGAGGACCCTGAGAACGAGAGGGAAGGGTGCTACTCACCTTAACAAAGCACATAGGCAGTTCCTTAACCATCTTTCTCCACCATCTTCTCTAATATCAACCTTTCCATCTCTCCCACCGTTTTATCCCAGGAATTATCGGCAGCCGTTTTGATCCCTTTTCTTATCCTCTCCGGTTCCTGCGAATCCATGATCTCTTTTAAGGCGTTGGAAATTTCCGTCGCGTTGCTTCCGATCCTCACAAGCCCGGTATAATCCGAGACCACATCCGGAACCGGAGTGGAAACAATGCGGCATCCCGCTGCAAGGTATTCCAGGGTTTTCGTGGGGCTGATCATTTTAGTGAGAGGAGTCATGGCGAAGGGCATGAATCCAGCCTGAAAACCTTTGATATAGGCCGGGAGAGTGGAGTACTCCCTCGCACCCATAAAGAATATATTTTTACGCTTCGGCAGTTTTTCCCTGGGTATTTTCAGGATCGGCCCAACCAGCACAAAAGAGTAATTCTTGTTTGTTTCTGCAAGATCGTCAATGAGCTTATAATCCAGCCGTTCATCCACGGCCCCGAAATAGCCTATGATGGGACCGGGAATCTTTTGCAGGTCTTCGGGTATTTGGGTGTCATCACGCAAAGTTTTGGAAAAATGTTGGGAGTCAACGGCGCTTGGGAAGAGATAGCAGCTCTGACTTTTTTGTTTCCTCGTTTCATAAAGGGTCCTACCGCCGGTGAAAACCAGGTCAGCCTTTTCCAAAAGCCATTCCTCTTTTTTTCTCAAGGCCGGGTCCGCGTTTTGAAAAGCGCCATGGTCATCCATGCAGTCATAGACCACCACCGACTCGTCCAAGTTGTCCAAGAGATAACCGCCGAGGGGAGAATACAACCAGAGCACTTTTTTTTTGCACCCTCTTTTTTGACATTCACGCTGAACCCGCATGGCCATCAACCTGTTATTTAGTTTTCTTATTCCTTCCACATTTCGACCATATGGAAAAATCAAAGGCGAATAGAGATGAACATTTTTAATGGGATCAGAAAACCTCTTCTCTCTTGGCCATTTTTTTGGGTCCTGCCGATAA
>JAJDAS010000551.1 GCA_029261755.1 Nitrospinia bacterium | reverse complement strand
AGGTTTTTTAGTTTTTATCTTGGCCAAGTTCGAAAATCCGCAGGCGGACAACGTTCGCCTGGTCGCAAAGCGATTTTTTGTCGTTATAGGGATATTCTACCCCTTGACCAGAGGGCCTTTTATATGTGTTGGGTGTTCGATCTTTTAAAAAATCTACCTCCCAAGTTTAGACAAAAGCCGGTCGGGGTAGTCGGTAATGATGCCGTTTACCCCCAGTTTGATCATCCTTTGCATATCTTCCTCCTTGTTCACCGTCCAGATGTGGACAAACATATTTCGCTTTTGCGCCGTTCTAACAAACCGGGCGGTGGCTATATGCCTGCCGTCTGAATACTCAGGTACTTGAAGCGCCTGCGTCGTCGGAGCCCAAATCGGGCTCATGTAAGCCCAACTCAACATGTAAAACCACGTTGCTTCTTTTTTTCCAGCGGATGTGGCCATTTCCGGGCATGCCTTCCTGAACTCCCGTATTGTTCCGTCATCAAAAGATCCCACCAGCGTTGTTTTAGCCCTGCGGAACAACATTTGGCATAGGGGTTCGACGATGGGAGGGTCGAACTGCTTGATTTCTATGCTCAGCTTGGCCCGGGGAAAAGCCTCCAACACCTCCTCCAGCGTGGGAACCTTCACTCCCTGGCCACGAAAGGGGAAGGTTTTGCCCTGGTCGTTGGTCCAACGGTAGCCGGCGTCCAATCCCTGAAGTTCCTCCAAGGACATTCCCAGCACGGGACCCATCCCGTTGGTGGTGCGGTCCGCATCGGGATCATGTAAAGCCACCAGGGTGCCGTCCGCTGTGCTTCGAATGTCCATCTCCAGGATATCCACATCCAGTTCCACCGACTTACGGAAGGCGTATAGAGTGTTCTCCGGCCACAAACCCATCCCGCCCCGATGGGCAATAGCCTGGATGTCCTCTCCTCTAAAAAAAGGATGCACCTGGATGCGCCTTGTTTCGTAAACCATGGTCCCGTATACAAAGATCAAAAGGACCACAGCGGTAACAAATATTTTTTTAAACATGACTACTTTCGAGTAAAAAAGAAGGGAAAACTTGCTTCTTCTAAACAGAGTACGGTGGATAGAAGTGGGACGCCTTGCGAAAGGCAAGTGGCTTGAAGGTCGCTTCGCTTTATAAAATGAGCTTTGCCTATTTCTTCAAGTTATTACGGACAAAATTGTTGAAGAGGAAATCAGTGGCTACTTTTTTGAAAACGGGATCGAGTTTGTCGACGTTGTAAGAAAATCCAACACCCGGAAGTTTGAGGCTGTCTTCCCATCTGCTGGCCCAGATAGTTTCGGCTTCGCATTGCACCGGTTGGTCGGAGAGGTCAATGAATTCCAGTTGGACGGTTTCTCCCATTGGCGGAGGATCGTAGGTGACCACTAACGAACCGCCGGTGCTCATGTTAGTGATGTTTCCAATGCTGGGCGTTTCTATCTTACTGCTATGGATCTTGATCCGGCAGGTAGCATCCACCCGAATATACGTTCGTTGAGAATCCAGGTTGCTCCAGCTATCGGCATCGGCAGAGATGGTATCAAGGGTTTCGGCCAGGTCCGTAGATTCAGTATTGCTCCAGTGCATCACTTTCACGGAGGAGTCGGACGCAATGTTACAGCGCATAATTGGCCAGCTCATATTCAGATTATGGATGGGAAGCATGGCGCTGATCCCAATTCGCATGGTGGTGGCCAGGTCTACCAGAACTCCGGTAGGGGGGCTCCCGATGCACTTGTGCAGGAGGGCGTCCAGAGTATCCACAAAGTGGACTTCATGGGAAAGCCCGTTAATGGCCTCTTGATATTGAGGCTGGCGGTTTTTCAAACAGAGAAAAAGAAAATGGTTTTTGGAGCCGTCTTGTGCCACCATCAAGTATTCCTTAGACGAACATGGGGAAATAGTTTGAAAACCAAGCGATTTCGCAAGAATTATACTTTCACATTCTAAAGAATCGAAGCGCTAAATTCAAGGAATAGAGACTAACCGGACACGCTTTTCCTTGGTCAACATGATGCATTCGTTGTCTGGTAACATGCTCACCAGTGGAATGGTGGAACGAATCCAAAGAAGGAATACGAAGCCTTGCAATGACACCTGCTAACAGGCACAATCATATTAAAGCAATCCGCAACTTTTTTGAGAAATTGCACACGATAAAAAAGACCGGAAATCTTTCTTTTACCGCAACAGTATGTTCATCAAAAAAATCACCCAAAACATCCATAGACGCTGCCTCATCGAGAAAGACGACCATGTTCTGGCCGGTGTTTCGGGTGGACCGGATTCCATGTGCATGTTGGTTGTTTTGCGGGAACTCTCTCAAAAGATAAAATACCGCCTAACTGTAGCGCATTTCAACCACATGTTGCGAGGAGAGGAATCGGATGGCGACGCTAAGTTTGTAAAAGACCATTGCTCGTCTCTCGCCATTCCCTTCGTGGGAGGAGAAGAAGATGTGTCCACTTGGCGCAAAAAACATGGAGGATCGAGGGAAGAGGCAGCCAGGACCCTGCGCTACCGGTTTTTCAAGGAAGAAGCCGAAAGGCTTTCCGCCAATAAGATCGCCCTTGCCCATCACGCCGACGACCAGGCCGAAACGGTCCTAATGAGAATCCTGCGAGGAGCCGGAACCGGCGGGTTGGCAGGTATTTTACCCGTGAGAAACGGGCTTTATATACGCCCGCTTCTTTTTGTAACGCAAAACGAGATCCACTCCTATTTAAAAAAAAACAAACTCCCATTCCGGGAAGACCGGTCCAACCTGGAGCCGGACTGCCTGAGGAACAGGGTTAGGCTTCAACTCATGCCGGAACTGCGGGAGCAATACAACCCCCGGATTACTGGAGCATTGGGCCGCATTGCCGAAATATCCAGGGAAGAGGATGAATTCCTGGAGGAGTACACGGAAGGTTTCCTGGTGAACTGCCTCTCGGAAAGAAAAAAGGATAGAATAGTGATCAAACGGTCACTTTTCATTAGGTTTCATCCTGCCATCCGCAGGAGAATGATTCGGAGTGCCGTGAAGCATGTGAAATCAGATTTGAAACGGCTTTCCTATGCCCACATGGAGGATGCCATGGAACTGCTGGAAAAGGAAGCCGTGGGAAAGAGCCTTAATTGGCCCGGCGGAATACGGGTTCTTTTCTCATACGAGACCCTCACCATTACCAGCGAAAAGAAGACCGCCGTTATGGAAGGCCAAACGCCCTTCCCCATTCCCGGAACCCTGTCCTTTTTGGGAAAGAAGATTATCGCCCAAACAGCAGGCGTGAAAGAGTGGGAGGGGAGGGGAAGGGAAATCGACACCGTGGCTTGGCTGGACAGAAAGAAGTTGTCCTCAGAACTAGTGCTGAAATCCCGCACACCTGGAGACCGATTCCAACCCTTAGGCATGTCTTGCGAAAAGAAGCTGAAAGATTTTTTTATCGACCGAAAAATTCCCGCGGAAGAGCGGGATGAACTACCCCTCCTGGTTTCCAATGGCAAGATCGTTTGGATAGGTGGAATAGAGGTTTCGGAGCTTGTGAAAATTGATGGTAACACAGAGGATGTTGTGAGGATTTTGATGAAATAGTTGCAATAGCACAGGTTATCAGGTTCACGGTTCAAGGTTCAGGGTTAAAGGACCAAGACTCGCAGCAGAGGCCGAGCTTGGCCCCTTTGCACTCTTCATTAAACCTTAAACATTTGAATTTTTAACGCTTTTAACCTTGAACCGTGAACCCTTGAACTTGAACAGCCCATGGTAGATAAAACAAAAGAAAAGCTTTTAGAAGAAATTAAAAAATTGCGTGAGCGCAATCAGCAGTTGGAAAAATGCCATGCATTACTATCTTCCAGCAAAGATCTCGCTTATATTTGCGATGAGAAAGCGAACATTCTTTTTGTAAATAACGTCTTTGAACAGCTCACATCCCATCGGCCCGAAAAGTTTTTTGGAAAATCCTTCGCCCCTCTTTTTGATGAAGAGAATCTGGAAAAAGCCATGAAGGCATATTCCCAAACTATGGGAGGGGAAAGCCCGGAATACGAACTTTGGTTCAAAGATACCGGAATATGCTGTGAATACAAAAATATTCCATGGCAGGATGAAAAAAGAAATATTATTGGTATTTTAGGTACTGCCAGAGATGTTACGAAGCAGAAACAGGTAGAGGATGCGCTTAGGAAATCAGAAGAGCGACGAAGTTCAGTGGAAAACTCTCCTGACTGTGTTTGCCACATCGGCCTCGATAAAAAGTTCATTTATATGAATCCGGCAGGAGTAAAACTCAATAAACTGAAGAGTTACGGAGATATCGTGGGCCGGAATTGCATGACAGGCGTAAAGCCGGAATATGTAGATGCCATGAAAGATGCGTTTGCCAGGGCAAAAAAAGGGGAGACCGTAAATTTGGAATATGCCTCCATCATTCATGGAAGGGAGGTATGGTGGGAATCTCAGGTAAGCACCATCAAAAACGAAGAAGGAGCCGTGGTAAGGCTCATTCGGTTTTCCAAGAATGTTACAGAGCACAAGGAAGCAGATGAAGCCCTTGCAAAAGCAGCGAGAGAACAAGAGGGCATGCTGGCAGGGATGAGTAAGCTGGACATTTTCTATCTGTTTGATCTGAGCGGGCGCTTGATGAAATGGAACAAAAAGATGGAGGAATTAACCGGTCTTTCACCAGCAGAACTGAAGGGCAAACCCGTTCTTTCTTTCGTTCCCGAATTTGATCAGCCTGGCGTCGGAAATGCTTTCAAAGAAGTGCTTGAGACCGGCTGGGGCTGGGTGGAAGGCCATATGATCGACAAAGACGGCGGACATGTTCTCCATCAATTCAGCGGCGTAGCTCTGAAAGATGAGAAGGGAAATGTCATCGGCCTCACGGGAATGGGCAGGGATATTACGGAACAGAAAAAAACGGAAAAAGCTCTTCAGCAGGCCAAGGAACAAGCGGAAGCCGCCAGCATAGCAAAGAGCGCCTTCCTGGCCAATATGAGCCATGAAATCAGAACTCCCATGAACAGTATTATAGGATTTTGTGATTTACTACAAAGGAGGGGAGTATCCGCCGACCAAAAAAGATATATTGAAAATATTACCATTAGTGGAAACCACCTGTTGAATATCATTAATGATATTCTCGATTTTTCCAAAACAGAGTTTGGGACTCTAACTATTTCCAGCAGAGTGTTTGTAGTCAATGATTTGATCAGTGAAATTGAAACCCTTTTCAAACAAAACGTCACCCAGAAGAAATTGAATTTTGAAGTAAACATTGATGATAGGCTGGCTCCAAAATATGCCGGGGATGCTTTCCGCATCAAGCAGATACTTATAAACTTGATCGGAAATTCACTTAAATTTACAACAGCGGGAGACATAAAACTTTCCATTTGCCCTCTTAGTGTTTTAGAAGAAACAACTGAACTGGAGTTTATTGTTCGTGATACCGGAAAAGGAATTAAGAAAGAATATTTGCCGAATATCTTTGATCGCTTCAGCCAGGAAGACGAAAGCTCCACCAGGCATTATGGCGGCATAGGCTTAGGTTTGGCCATCGTGAAAAAAATTATTGATGGGCTGGAAGGGAAAATCCGGATACAAAGTGAAGAGGGCGTAGGGACAACCGTTACCTTCCAGGTAAAGGTGTACAATTCATGGCAGGATAGCACTGTTATGGAGACGCAAGAGAAAACGGAGGGTTCTTTAGCAGGAGGTGAAATTTCCGTAAAATCCATATTAGTCGCGGAAGATGATGTACTAAGCCAGGATTTGATTAACGATTTTCTTGAGGAACTTGGACATAGAGTTGAAATCGTAGAGGATGGTTTAGAGGTTTTGGATAAATTAAAGTCCTGCTCTTATGATCTCATTTTAATGGACCTTACCATGCCTAAACTTGACGGTTATGAAACTACGATACAGATCAGATCTTTTAATAAAGATATCCCCATCCTTGCAATGTCCGCCCATGCGTTTGATGATTATAAGGATAAGGCAAGGAAAGCGGGAATTGATGATTATGTCACCAAACCGCTCCAGCTTGATGAATTACAATTAAAACTGGAGAAATACTTGTACTGAACCGGGCCATGGCCACGCATCTCTTGAGCCTGACAAAAGATATTTGAAATGAAAAAATCAGGATTTGCTCTTTCCTTCTTGTTACCGGGAGGCGTTGCCCATAGCCTTCAAACTAAGAAAATAGATGGAAACATCGGATGGCGCATTACTCCCTTAGGAACCTGGGGAAAAGTTTTTCCTGCGGAGTCGGAATTTTGTACGCCACCATGCAAAGCCTCATTTTAGTGCTCGTGGGCTACCTGGTGTTGGAGGATGTAAAAGGGTTTTTCAGGTAAGGCATTAATAAATATAACCTTTTGATTAGAAATTATGATAAGATTTTCTGCATTATTAAAAAAATGGTTTGTAGAGACGGATATTTCTTAATTTATTTTAGGCATAAAAATGAAAAAGACTGAAAATAATCATAAAGCTAAATGTTCAAAAGGCGTTTTTATCGATCTATTTTCCGGGTGCGGGGGGTTATCCCTGGGATTAATGTCTGCGGGATGGAATGGGTTATTTGCCGTGGAAAAAAACCCAATGGCTTTTGAAACTTTAAGATATAACCTTATAGATGGTGAAAATTTTAACTTTTCTTGGCCTGGTTGGTTGGAAAAAGCGCCGATGTCTGTGGAATGGCTTTTAAAAAAGCACGGGGAAGACTTGGCCGCTCTTAATGGGAACATAGACTTGGTTGCCGGGGGACCGCCATGTCAGGGGTTTTCTCTTGCCGGAAAACGAAATCCTAATGACCCCAGGAATAAGTTAATGGGGGAATATTTAAAAGTTGTAAAATTAGTTAAACCCAGGTTTCTATTGATTGAGAATGTCCGGGGTTTCAACTCGGTTTTTTACAATTCCCCTTCCATTACTCCCGGTTCTCGCCCAGGTTTAAATACTGGCGGAAGAGGAACCTCCAAGCCTTACGCTGAAATCGTGGCTGAAAAACTGGATGACTTAGGATACAAGGTTTTTTCAAAACCCATGACGGCTTCTGAATTTGGAGTACCCCAGGCCAGATCACGTTTTTTTATGATCGCAGCAATTAAAAACGATCTATCCTTTTTAAAATTCGGAAACCTATCGCCATTTGAAATAATGTATGAGTCCCGGGAAAATTTCCTGGTTGAAAAAGGATTGGGCACAAATAAACCGATTCCCGTGAAAGACGCCATTTCCGATTTGCAGACAAGGAACAAGAAGCTAATACCTTCAACCGATTCTCCTGTTAAAGGGTTCTTGCAAATAAACTATATTGAACCGGGTAACCTGACACCGTACCAGCGGTTGCTGCGGGCTGGCTCAAATGGCAATATCCCGAATAGTCTACGTTTAGCCCGGCACCAGCCTCGCACGATTGATTTTTTCAAAAAAATCCAGGGGACATGTCTTAAAGGCAGGTACCTTAACCTGGCGGATAAAAAGCGTCTCGGGATTCGCAAACAAGCCATACATCCCCTTGCCGCCGGTAAGCCTTCCCCTACCATAACTACATTGCCGGATGATATACTGCACTACTCCGAGCCGCGCATTCTGACCGTCCGTGAAAACGCCCGCCTACAATCCTTTCCCGACTGGTTCGCTTTCCAGGGGAATTATACCACTGGCAACACTATGAGGCGGAAGGAATGCCCCCGTTATACCCAGGTCGGAAACGCAGTCCCCCCACTGCTTGCCGAAATAATTGGGAAAACGCTGTCCCGCATGGCCTTTTAACAACTGCCTAAATCCTGATGAGTAAAAGCAAACTAAAATTCAAAGTCAGCTCAGCCCTGAAGACCATCATCGGGAAGGAATTAATTACCAATGATTATATTGCCGTCTTCGAACTGGTGAAAAATTCCTTTGACGCCAACGCCAGTCGGGTGGATATCGAGTTTAAGGATATTGCAAAAGGTAGTCCTAACCTGGTAATTACTGATAATGGCAAGGGAATGGACAAGACGGATTTAGTTGAAAAATGGCTTTTCGTAGCTTACTCGGCAAAGAAACTCGGTCGAGAAGACTACCGGGACAAAATAGCATCATCCAGGGTGTACGCGGGGTCAAAAGGAATCGGCAGGTTTTCCTGTGACAAGCTTGGAAGTAAACTAATCATCTTTTCCAGGAAAAAGGGAAAAGACCAACAATTTCACAGGCTGACCATAGACTGGAATGACTTCGAGCTGGACGCGGAAAATGAATTCGTTAATATTCCCGTTGATTACGAAACCTTGCCACGTATCCCTCATGACCTGAAGCACGGGACTATCCTGGAAATTTCCAAATTAAGGGAAACAGATTGGGACAGTGATAAACTTTTAAGGCTAAAACGTTCTCTGGAGAAACTTATAAACCCGAACCAGGGAAATGACTCCGAAAATTTTTCCATCTACCTTAAATCCCAGGAAGATATTGCGGAAGACCGGAAGGCTCCGAAAGAGGAGCCCTGGAAAAAGGTGAATGGGAAAATAGAAAATTTCCTCTTTGAAAACCTTAAAATCAAGACTACTAATATATTAACCAGGGTTTCCGAAAACGGGGAAGAAATTACAACCCGGCTCATGGACAGGGGTAGGCTGATATATGAAATAAAAGAATCGAATCCTTATGAAAATTCTTTAAAGGATGTCAGCATTCAACTTTTTGTGCTTAACAGGGCTGCTAAAAATTATTTCACCAAAACCATGGGGGTTCAGCCTGTTAAATTCGGTTCCGTCTTCCTCTATAAAAATGGGTTCAGGGTGTACCCTTTCGGGGATGAAGGTGAGGATATCCTGGGGATAGACCGGAGAAAACAGCAGGGGCAAGCAAGGCATATCGGCACTAGGGACCTGATTGGGAGGATTGAAATCAACGGGCCTAACGACTCCTTCCAGGAAACCAGTAGCAGGGACGGGGGCTTGGTAAGGAACTCCACCTTCGAGAATCTGAAAAAATATTTTTATGACTTTGCCCTGAGACGGTTGGAGAAATTTACCATAGACGTAATCAAATGGGGGAACATAGAACCCGAGACGTTAGGGGACGAAAAAGCCAAAATTTTTGAAATAATAACCAGCCTCACTAAATCTAAAGACGTTTTAGACCTTAGATATGACCCCGGTTTCCTGGATATAATGGAAAACATATCCGAAAACAGCGTTTCCTCCTTGTTGCGGAATTTCAGTAGAATTGCCCAGGAAACAGGTAACGATGTTCTGAAAAAAGAAGCGGAGAAAGCCCAAACGCAACTGGATTTGCTTGCCAAGGCCAAGGAGGAAGCAGAACTGGAAACGGAACAAGCAAGGGAAGAGGCGTGGTCCGCAATGGAGGAAGTCCAAAAGGCCAGAACGGATGAAATGAGGGCCAGGGAAAAGGTCAAGGAAAAAACCTCACAAAACCTGTTTCTCCAATCCGTGATGTCAAAAGACCTCGAACAGGTTATTTGCCTGCATCACCATATCGGCATATCGGCGGGCACCATTGAAAATTATGTAAAGGATTTAGCCAGGAAAATCCAAAAAGGAAAACCTGTAACAACGGATATGATCCAGTCAGCCCTCCAAAAAATTAGTTTCCAGGCCAGGAAAATATCCACCACGGTTGGGTTCGCCACGAAGGCCAATTTTCGGTTAGACGCTGTCAACATAACCGATGATATTATTTCATTTTTTAAAGAGTATATCTTTAACGTATGTTCCGGCCTGGTAACTACTTTTGATGGGAAGGATATGAAATTTAAATTCAAGGGATCGACTCATGGGAAATTTGATTTGAAATTCAAACCCATTGAAGCAAGTATTGTCATGGACAACCTGATCAGCAATTCCCGAAAAGCCAAGGCAAAAAACATCACCTTGGACGTGCTTTCGGTAACGAAGGACTCCATGGAAATTTCTTTCAAAGATAATGGAAAGGGAATTCTCAAGCAAAACATAGGTCAAGTTTTCGATATGGGGTTTACAACAACCAACGGTTCCGGCCTTGGATTGCACCATGTAAGAAATGCGTTAAACGAAATGAATGGCCAAATTTTGGTTAACCCGGATTATAAAGACGGGGCAGAATTTCTAATTAAAATAAGTAAATGAAACTCAATTACAAAATACTCTGGATTGACGATAGTTGCGACTGGGTGGAACCGGTAAAAGGTTTCATTAAGGACTTCCTGGATGAGCACGGTTTCGAGTTAGAAGTTGTGCTTCAAACTGATGGTTTAAAACTGGATGAGTTAATTTCTGACCCGGAATTGGATTTAATTGTTTTGG
>JAJDAS010000550.1 GCA_029261755.1 Nitrospinia bacterium | reverse complement strand
TTTTCCAATACTCCGGTACTCCACCACTCCATTACTCCATCTATGAATGGGATAGCGGTTTTCTTGTACTCGGTAGCCATGCCCCGTGAGCAGTTACGTTTTTTAATAAAGTGATGCTTTGTAAGTGTATGAGGATTATATTTATTGTATCCGTTCAACAGGTTCAATGTGAGACTCATCATATCATAAAAATTCATCATTAATTAACCGGGAGTGGTCAATGAGCAAGCTGCTTTGGAAGCCTTCGGAAGAACGAGTCAAAAACTCCAACATGGTCCGCTTCATGGGATTTGTGAATGAAGCGTACCGGCAAAATATTACGGATTATCAAGCCTTGTATGCATGGTCCGTGGCGAATATCCCGGACTTCTGGGCCGCATTTTGGGATTTTTCAGGAATAAAGGCATCCACCCCTTATCATCAGGTCATCGACGATCTGACCAAAATGCCCGGCGCCAAATGGTTCTCGGGAGCACGGCTCAATTTCGCGGAGAACCTCCTTCGATTTCGGGATGACCACATAGCCCTCATCTTCAAAGGCGAGGGCCGGGACGTCGTGAAGATTAGCTACGCAGAACTTTATGCAGAGGTGGCTCGTATTGCCATTTCCCTCAAAGGGGAAGGTGTAGGCGTCGGAGACAGGGTAGTGGGGTTTATGCCCAATATGCCTCAAACCATCATGGCCATGCTGGCAGCCTCCAGCCTGGGGGCTGTCTGGTCCTCCTGCTCACCCGATTTCGGTGTCAAGGGGGTGTTGGATCGATTCGGGCAGATCCAGCCCAAAGTTCTATTCACTGCCAACGGATATTCCTACAAAGGAAGACATTTCGATTCCCTGCCCATGGTGTCCCATATCCTGAAAGAAATCCCTTCCGTGGAAAGGGTGGTGGTTGTTCCTTATACTGAGGAAAAGCCTGACATTTCAGGTATCGCCAACGCTATCCTTTACGAGGATTTTAAGTCTTCCGAGCCTTCTCCCTCTGTGGAATTTCAACAGCTTTCTTTTGATCACCCCCTTTATATTATGTATTCGTCGGGTACCACCGGACTACCCAAATGCATGGTGCAGAGCGCTGGTGGGATTCTCATCAACCAACTGAAAGAGCATCTCCTCCATACCGATGTGAAACGGGAGGATACTATCTTTTATTTCACCACCTGTGGATGGATGATGTGGAATTGGCTAACGTGCTCCCTGGCCACAGGAGCCACCTTGGTGCTATTTGACGGCAATCCCTTTCATCCTGACCCCGGAGCATTGTGGAAGCTAGCGGAACAAGAGAAGATTACTGTTTTCGGGACCAGTGCGGGTTACATCGCCGCCCTTCAAAATACGGGAGCAAGGCCGGGAAAGGATTACAACCTGGAGTCTCTGAGGACCATCCTCTCCACCGGTTCTCCTCTCTCCGTGGAGGGATTCGAATATGTTTACCGGGGGATCAAAGAGGATCTGCAACTGGCCTCCATCTCCGGCGGCACGGACCTCAACGGTTGCTTTGCCCTGGGGAACCCCATGGACCCGGTATATGCCGGCGAATTGCAGGGTAGGGGACTTGGAATGAAGGTGGAATCATTTGACGAAAATGGATGCCCTCAAATAAACCGGCAAGGGGAACTGGTTTGCACCGCTCCTTTCCCCTCCATGCCCATCAGTTTTTGGGACGATGCGGATGGGGCAAAATATCACGCCGCCTATTTTAACGTATATCCCAATGTGTGGAGACACGGGGATTACATCGAGATCAATGAACAGGGAGGGGTTGCCATCCATGGGCGGTCGGACGCCACTCTAAACCCCGGAGGCGTACGCATCGGCACCGCCGAGATCTATCGTCAGGTAGAGCAGTTGGATGAGATAGAGGATAGCATTGTGGTTGGGCAGGACTGGGAGGGCGATGTGCGAATCATCTTATTTGTGAAATTGGCGGCAGGTTCTCAGTTGACGGAAGATTTGAAAACAAAGATCAAGCAGACCATTCGAATTAATACCTCTCCCAGGCACGTTCCGTCCAAAATACTGGCCGTGCCGGAGGTCCCATATACTCTCAACATGAAGAAGGTGGAGTTGGCGGTAAAAAAGGCTATTCAGGGAGAACCGGTGCTGAACAAGGACTCGTTACGGAATCCGAAGGCGTTAGACTACTATATGGGTATGGAAGAGTTGCGGGAAGGTTGAGGGGCTGGGGAGGCGATAGCAATGGAAAGGCTTAAATACACGAATAAAAAAATTAGTGCAATTAGTGTAATTCGTGGTTTAGAAAGTTTTTTGTTTTTAGGCTTTAATGAACGCTTCCTTGGGAGATCATCGTCACCTTTACTCCTCAGCCTTCCCAAACTCGATATTATGCTTCTTGGAATACCAGGCTATGTACAAGGTTTGAATGATGACAAACAAAAACGTAAAACCCATGAGGCCGAAAAGCTTGAAATTGACCCAGGTCTCGGTGGTGTATTGGAGCGCCACGTAATAGTTAAGAGCGCCCACTATAAGAAAGAAGATGATCCAAAGGACGTTCAGTTTGTTAAAAACATCTGACGGCAAGCCGGTAAGCTTGTCTCCAAGGATTCTCTCTATAAAGTTTTTCTGCGTAAAAGAGCCTACAATCAAAATAACGGCAAAAATAAAATTGATGGCCGTTGGCTTCATCTTGATATAGGCTTCATCCTGCATCACCAGGGTAAAACCGCCGAATAATAAAATTGCACCAACGGTGATCAACTCTTTCTTTTCCACTTTCTTCGTTCGCGCGTAAGAGACGCAAAGTTTAACCACGGAAGCGGCAATCAGAACTCCTGTGGCTACGTAAATGCCATGGGTCTTGAAAAAAATAAAAAATAGAATGATGGGTAGAAAATCAGTTAAAACACTCATAAGAAACCTCCGGAAGATGGAATGTTGGAATAATGGAGTAATGGAGTAATGGGGCCAGGATTTTCGTTTACCAATGCAATTGAGTCATTTTCCTTGGCGTCCACCATGTTAAACCGGACGTTCGTTGGCCTTGGTTTTTTACAATACTGCGGTACTCCTGCACTCATTTACTCCATCTATTATTCTGTAGTAATAACTCGTGAACGGTTACCACATATTTTTACTTTTCCGCCTTCAACTGCTCCAGAATTTGGGGTAGGTATTTGAGGAGATAATCCAGATCTTCTTTCTTGTTTTGCAAACCGAAACTGAAGCGGATAATCCCGTAACGTTCCGTATCGATCCCCAATGCCTTGATGGTTGCCGAGGCCTCACTACTGCCTGCGCTGCACGCGGATCCGGCGGAGACATATACTCCGATCTGATTCAGGCTGAGCAATAAAGAACCACTGTCAATATCGGGAAAACCAACGCTCAGGTTGTTTGTATTGCGATGTTCCATGGAACCGTTAACGATAATGCCGGGTTCCACCTTTCGCAATTCTTCCAGGAAGTAACTTCTTAAGCCCGACAACCGTTTGTCTTCCTTTTCCATTTCGGAATGAATCAGTTTGGAGGCTTGTCCCAGGGCCATGACGGAACCTACGTTTTCGGTGCCGGACCGGATCCCGTATTCCTGTCCGCCTCCATGGATTAAGGAAATAATGGAAGTATCTTCATTGATGAATAAAGCCGCCACACCTTTCGGGGCGTAGATTTTATGGCCGGAAATGGACATTAGAGAGATCCCCATTTCTTTGGGGCGCAGCTTCATCTTTCCAAAACCCTGAATGGCGTCCACCATGAAAGGAACCTTGGCGTCCCTGCAAATCTTACCGATCTCGGTGATGGGATTGATGGTCCCGATTTCATTATTCACGGCCATAACGGAGACTAAAATGGTGTCCTCTCTCAGGTTCTCTTGTACCGACTGAGCGGTTACCCGTCCGTCTTTTTCCACGTCCAGGTAGGTAACGGCAAAACCGATCTCTTCCAGGTATTTCATGGTTTTAAGGACCGAGGGATGCTCCATTACGGTGCTGATTACGTGCCCTTTTTTCTCCAGATGCTGAAAGGCGATTCCTTTGATAGCTGTGTTGTTGGCCTCCGATCCACAACCCATGAAGATGATCTCCTCCGGGTGGACTTTGATGCAATCCGAAACCTGCTCCCTTGCTTTTCGCGTTAGATCGTAAGCTTTTTTGCCAAGGTTGTAGCTGCTGCTGGGATTTCCAAAGCCATATGTCCCACCGAAATATTTGAGCAGGTCCTTCTTAACTTCCTCTCTTACGTAGGTTGTAGCATTGTGGTCCAGGTAGACCTCCCGAAAGTTCTCCACCTTCACGGTGGCCATGGGTTTGCAGAGGTCGTTGGTGGTATGGATGGGAATTCCTATCCAGGTATAAACCGAGGTGAGGCCGTGAGGAAACAAACTTTCCACCTCTTCTTTGCTGGCCCCTGTAGTTTTTTTCAGATTTTGAAAGAGCGGCCCAACCTTATTTTTTTCATAATAGTTATGGGCGAATTCCAGAATATCCATATGCCTTTCCGTCAAGGCGGTATCCGTAATTCTGGACATTCTATTGACCATGGTTTTGACAAGATTATTCACGTTATTTCCTCACTTCTCATAAAGGTATGGTCCGCGTTTTGATAAAATTCCCGCTTCTCTGGCAAAGACATCAAGCCTTTCTCCTATCAAGGCAAATTTATGAACATCTGCTTCGGAAAGAAGAGACAATACGTATTTGATGGATGGGTTGGGGTCAAATGTCTTGAATTGTTTGGTTTGCGTGTTCAGACCAGTACTGGTGGAGTAATGGAATAATGGGGCCAGGATTTTCGTTTACCAATGTAATCGAGTTATTTGCCTTGGGTTTTTCCACCACTCCAATACTCCGGTACTCCATCACTCCAGTACTCCCTATCAGCTTTTGTGTACTCGGAACCCTGAACCCTGAACCCCTGAACCCATGATCCGCTCTAATCTGCCGCACCGGGATAAGCATGAAATGGAAATCCGGTTTTGGAATCCTCCATCCCTTGCACCACCTCTTCCAAAATAGAAAAAGGCATGCCCATGCCTAAACGATCTGCTTGATATTCCGCCAGAAGCCTGGCTCCTAGGCAATAAGGAGCGAGATTGATTTCCCGGGTCAAAAAAGGACGAACAATCAAATCCGAGTTCACCACCCGCAAGCCGCCCATGCTGGCGTTTACCCGTTTGCCTGTATTGAACTGGTAGGCCTGGATGATCCGCGTCATCTCCACGGACCTTACATTCAAAACCACAACATCCGGCATCAGGTCCATTTCTTCAAAATCCTTGGAATAGAAAAAGACGGCTTTCATGGTGGGAGGCTGAATGGCCATCATATCTTTCATGGCCTTTTTGGCGGTCTCCACATCCTTGAAACGTCCCACATCATCATCTCCGAATAGGGCAAAGTCCGGGCGTCCCGCGCTTTTGCAGGCATAAACCTTTCCATCGGTAAAGTCCTTTGGGGATGGGGGAGTGAAGTCGTCTCCAAGGCCGGACTGGCCCTTCATCACATCCGTATAGACCCTGGGCCCGCCCATGGGCTCTGCCTGATCCTTGTCCACCAAGCCAAAGGTGATGGCTGCGGCGATGCAGCCGATATTTTCCTCGGTCAAGAGGGCGGCATCACCCAGGGAAGCCTGTTTCGAAGCCTGGCAACTAGTGAGGGAAAGGTTGGGTTTGTTTTTTAAAACGGCATCCGGGATTTCATCTTCCTGCTTGTAAAACTTTACCGCCGTTAAAGGGATTTCCAGTCCGTCCACCCCCATGGCGTCGATCATTCTGGTATAGAGATCATTTAATGCGCTCATTTTTTTCTCCTTTATTGATGTTTTGTTTGAATGCATTCTCTCTGCGCCCAATTCAGCGTATTAGTTTAGCGTAAAGATGGGGAAAAAAACAAAGAACTTGGTTTCATCCTAAGCCTTAATATTGAAAACCATTCCTTCCGCTGCTTTTTGAATGAAGGGAGCGGCCAAAATACCGGAAATAGTGGCAAGGCCGTATGCTCCGCATCCCATGGCGATCTGGCCATTCTCGGGAGTAATGCCGCCCAGCGCCAAAACCGGGAGGCTGGTATTTTGGCAAAGTTTGGCAAACTTCTGTGGCCCCATGCCGTCCACTCCTTTTTTGCTTCCCGGCTGGAATAGGGGACTCAAAAGCAAGAAGTCTGCTCCCGAAGATTCCGCCTCTTGGATTTCTCGGACGCTGTGAACACTAGCGCCTATCCATCGATCTTTTCCCAATGAGCGCCTCGCTTCCAATACAGGCATTGAGCTTTTGCCCAACTGAATGCCATCCGCCTGGACTTCTACGGCCAGCTCCAAATCTCCGTTGATGATCAATCCAGCTCCATGGGCGAGGGTAAGCCGACGCAGGATTCGGGCCTGCCTCCATCTTTCCTTTTTCCCCTCTTGGCTGTTTCGATATTGAACCATGTCCACGCCGCCAAGAAGGGCTTCCTCGATTTTTTCCTCAAACCGATCTTCCGGAAGATACACGGGATCCGTGATCAAACAGAGTCGATAGGGGAAACGGTTTTTTGGTTGCTGCATTGCCATTGACTGAAAGATTTTGATAGTGGAATGAGTTTTTTGGAACTGCCCATTTGCAAATTTGTGAATAGTGCGCCATTATCGTAATATAAAAAGTATTTGAGGCACAAAGGCACAAAGGCACAAAGGCACAAAGGCACAAAAAAAACAAAACCAGCATTCACCACAGAGAACACAGTAGTGACAAGTTTCAAAAGGTTTTTCTTGTAACTCGTTACTTGCCATTTGTAACTGCTTTTTTCTTATGCGAAAACAATCAATAGAAGCAATCCTGTTCGACTTTGATGGGACCATAGTGGATACCAGGGAAGATATTGCCAATTCGGTGAACTTTACTCTGAACCGATTGAACCGACCTTCGCACTCGGTTGATGAAATCACCAGTTGGATAGGGGACGGGGTGCTGGATTTGTTAGCCAAGGCATTGGGGGGAGAGGAGTTGCTGCAAGAGGCCCTGCCTCTGTTTCGGGCTCATTATTTTGAAAATTGCGCCGAGAAGACCGTGCTTTACCCCGAGGTGTTAAAAGCATTGACCTATTTTTCGGAACTACCGTTAGCCATAGTCACCAACAAGCCGGAAGCCCCCACGCTAACTATCCTCGAAGCATTGGATATCAACCGTTTTTTTCCCGTGATGATTGGCGGAGACACCCTTAGCCAAAAGAAACCTTCCCCGGAGCCGATTTTGGAGGCGGTTCATCGACTGGGTGTATCGCCGAAAAAAACGATTATGGTGGGCGACAGCGTTAATGATATCCAGGCCGGAAAGGCTGCCGGAACCGCCACTTGTGCCGTCACTTATGGATTTGTGGATGAGCCTGTTTTGAAGTCCGCCCATCCCGATATGCTTATTTCCTCCCTGTTTCACCTTGTAGAGCATGTTGAAGCAAGTAACGAGTGACAAGGGAAGAGAGGTGATTTTCTCTCACTTTTACTGCCAACCCACTGTTTTTTTTGGGAAACTTTGAATTTTCGATACGGTTCAATATGGAAATCCTGATTGTTGAAGATGATTTTGGCACGAAGTACCTTCTGGAAGAAGTTGCCAAATCCCTTGGTCACGAAGTAACTTCTTGCGCATCCGCCGAAGAAGCCCTGCAACTGTTTATAAAAACCCCTTTCCCTTTAATCCTCCTGGATTGGGGCCTTCCAAAAATGGACGGACTCGAACTCTGCCGCAATATCCGAACCCTTCCCGATGGAGACAAAAGTGTAACCATTATGATTACCGGACGTGAAAACCCGGATAACCTGAAGAAGATTCTGGATGCCGGGATTGACGACTATATTCCAAAATCATGGATCAGAAAGGGACTTGTGGAAATTCGGCTCAAAGTAGCGGAAGGCAAGGTCCATGACCGCGTCAGACGCAAGCAAGCCGAGTCCAACTTGAAAGAACTGGTTGTCAAAACAGAGAAAAAATATGACGACATATGTTCCATCCTCAATAAACTGAAAATTGGAGCCGCCATTATCCGCAAGGATGGCTTAGTCGAATTCCTGAACCTGGGCGCGGAAGTAATGCTTGGGGTAACGCTTGATAAGGCTTCGGGAATTCATTGGGCGGATATTTTGCCTTTGGACCAAAGTGGCATTAATCAAGTGAGAAAAAGATGGAAAGAAGATTCCATGGAGCAGGAAAAACTTTCTTTTCATTTTTGGAATATAAAAGGAAAAGAGTATTGGGTGGAGTTTGACTTGAAGGAAGACCCTCGGAATTCTGAAAATAAGATTTTCCTTTTTTACGATGTTTCCGAGCTACGAAACCTTAAAGACCAACTGCATGGGCACCATCGTTTCCATGAATTGATAGGCAAAAGCGATTGCATGATGGAATTAAGGCAACAGATCCTGAACTTATCAAAACTCGATTGGACTGTCATGATCGAGGGGGAAACCGGTGCGGGAAAAGAGTTGGTTGCCAGGGCAATCCATTTTTCCAGCAACAGGAAAGATAAACCTTTCATAGCTGTGAACGCGGCAGGTCTGAATGATTCATTATTGAGCAGCCAGCTTTTCGGACACAAACGAGGTGCCTTTACCGGGGCGCACGAAGACCAGGTTGGACTTTTCGAAAGCGCCTGTGGTGGAACCCTGTTTCTGGATGAAATCGGTGACATTTCCCCCAATCTCCAGATAAGCCTGCTGCGCGTTCTGGAAGATCAAACCATAACTCGGTTGGGAGAGAGCAAGGCAAAAAAAGTGGATGTGCGCTTTGTTACGGCCACCAATCGAATTTTACAAGAAGAGGTGCTCAAGGGGAATTTTCGTGAAGATTTGCTTTATCGCCTCAGAGTAGCAAGGGTTCATGTGCCTCCACTAAGGGAACGCTTTGAAGATCTGCCTTTATTGACGGAACACTTTTTATCATCCGCAAGAGCGGCTACTGGAAAAATGGTTCATCATGTGAGCGTGGATGCCATGCAAATGCTTATGAAATACCAGTGGCCCGGAAACGTAAGAGAGCTTAAGAGCGCTATCAACTATTCAATAATTCACTGCAAGGGCTCCATGATCGATGTTGAAGATTTACCGGCGGAAGTTGTCGGCTTTCAGGACAATGAAAAACAGTTTGAGTTTCCAATAGATTCTCTCAAAATGGACCTCGAAAAGGCCATAAAGGCCGCCGGAGGCAATCGGGCAAAAGCAGCTCGGCTCATGGGCATCAGCAGGGCCACCCTTTACCGAAGGCTTGCAAAAAATAGTCAGTGACAGCTCAGGTTATTAAAATCCAGGTTCACGCTTTCCCTCCTTGTTTTTTTCACAATCTTCAAAACTTCTACTCATACTACGTTTTTAAGCATATGCCCTGAGACGAAAAATGCGTCTCATGTGAGACATATATGAGACGTTTGAGCGGCTTATGTGTTGCACAACTGTCTCTCTCCTTTTCACCTTTCCTGTCAGCATTCTCATAAACTCCTGTATTTTCAATAAGTTACGTTACTTTCTCCACTGTGGTACGTGAATTGCTCTATAAGATTTTAATAATAGCCAAAGATATTTGAAGTTTTTTAACCACAAAAAAATAAGGAGCAAAAGCTTTCTTAACCACTAATTTCACGAATTACACTAATTAATAAATGTTTATTCGTGAAATTAGTGAAATTCGTTGTTCCAAGTCTTTGATTTTAAAAGATTTTAGATTGTGAGAGATGAATTCTCAGAATCCACGTGTAACTATCTACTCACTCTTGATTTGTAAATGCTATGAACAAAACATTTAACGCACTTGTGGTTGATGATGAAGAAAATATTGTCCAGCTGATATCCCATTGGACCAGAAAAATCGGACTGAATCCCAGTGGGTTCACGAACCCTCTGGAGGCCATAGAGGCTTTTGAAAAAGGAGACTACAAGCTCGTCATTACCGACCTCAAAATGCCTGGCATGAGTGGCCATGAGCTTCTGAGAAAAGTGAAAGCTATCGCCCCGGGAACGGAGATTATTATTATTACGGGCCATGGAGATATTGAAGACGCCATCGACGCCATGCGCCATGAAGTTTATGATTTTATACAAAAACCCTTTATGGCAAAGGACTTGATTCAATGCATCGAGCGGGCCGTGGATAAGATCATTTTAAAAGAAGACAACAAACGGCTATTAAATGACCTCAAGGAAATGAACAGGAGCCTGGAACAGCAG
>JAJDAS010000549.1 GCA_029261755.1 Nitrospinia bacterium | reverse complement strand
AGGGATTAAATACCAAAGTGAAATTGACTATCAGAAAATCTTATGGTTTCAGGACTGTCAAAGCTACGGAAATCGCCTTATATCATACACTTGGGAAATTGCCAGAGCCTTCATTAACCCATAGATATTACTGAAGAGCCTATATCTTAAAGCTAAATCCAAAGGTTTCATATTTTGATTCCGTGTAATTTATTCCAACATATTTCCTGCTTAACGCTATCCAAACGAATGGAAAAACCGCATAGCGGTTTGCAGGTCCAGCTCACGTATTCGGCAAAGGTTGATGGCATTGTTATGCATTAACGTCTGACCATACAACATACTCATTACCATTGGGATCGCTGTTGTTAATAGATTTCGTGTTATTGAGATACATGGTAAATATTTTCTTTTTGTCGGTATCATTCGCTTTTTTAAAAAGATATATCAGAACGAAAAGAGAAAATAAACGTTCTTCATGAAACTGTGATTGTAGAAATTCAGAAGCTTCACTTATAGATATATTTCTATATTTTTTTGCAATTTTTCTTATGACGGGGACTCGAAGGCCTAAAAATCTATCGCCTTCACCGTATTCACCTTTTATCCGTTTTGAAGTATTTTTGTAAACGGGCAGCATATTCCTTATTGCTTACTATTTTTAATTCTTTCTGTATATTTTTGAGCATAGCTGTTTTTATTTCCCTAGCTTACAAATTGTAAAAATCTAATACTTCTTTTGCTCTTTTTGTAACAAATTGATTCGGTTGATTAATATCACCAATATTTGTTGTCATATTATTAACTATTTTTTCCAAATTCCAATTTCCGATAGATAAACGTTTCGACTTCAATAAATCAATCGCTGAGTTAAGGTTTTCTGATCTAATATTTTCTCTTTTGAACAGCCAAAGAATTTCCAAAAAATCACTCTTATACATATTTGGAAATGTTAATTTATCGATGTCTTTAATCATTATTTTATTTTTGCGATGAGAACTAAAACATACATTGTGCAACAAAATAAAATTTATACATTTATCTAATAGTTGATTTATTGAACGGTTTCTTGATTTTTTTGGAATAAAAGAAAGTCCTTTGAACAATTTCACTATTCCCCAATAACAAGTATGTTGGCCATAGCAGCTTATATTGGTGCAATACTTGTTTTTCTCGGTAATATAATTACCATCATCAAACCTTTGATATTTATAAAAGAATTCAATTGCTTTTAAACTTTTTTCACTAATTGAGCCATGAAAATAGCTTTCCAGGTAAATAATATTTCCATTTAGACAGGGGATCGGAACGTGGCCATTTTTTAAAGAAAAAATTTTATTATTTTTGTCATAGAAATGATCTTGAATAGTTTTTAATGGCTTCCTGACTCTAATATCATTCTTATCATGACAAATATCCGCAAGTAGTATTAATGTCCATAAGGTTGATTTGAAGTTCGGAGAATAATGTAGATAATTCGGATAATACTTGTGAGATTCTGAAAGCATTTTCCAACATCCATTTTTACCTTGGGAGTCAAATATTTCTTTAATAATTCTTTGGTAGTTTTCCATATTTTATTAATTATTAATCTGGTATTCAAATGCCTGAAAAATTGCACATAACATCAAGCATGTGTAATTGCCGGAACACGTTGCGCGGAGGCAATCCGAACCATGTTATTGTTAGGTCTTGTTATTTTGTTCTACCGTTATTACTACTTTCCCCTTGAAATGTCCTTCTCCAAAATACTGGAAAGCTTCAGCAGTCTCGCTTAACGGGAAACATCTATCTATAACAGGTTTTACTTTGCCGGATTCAAAAAGTTCGTTAAGAATGTTTAAATCTTTGTTTGGTTTATGCATTATTAAAGTCAATTTCTTACTTCCGGTCATGCAAATCAATGATCCAAGGAACACGAGTTGTAAGATTCTAGCAGATCTACCTCCGACCGTAACATAAATTCCATTAGAGCTTAATACACGCCTATGATCGAAAATAGAACGATCTGTTTTGACATCAAGGATCAGATCGTAACACTTCCCATTTTTGGTAAAATCTTCTTGAGAGTAATCAATTACATGGTCTGCACCAAGAGAGCTCATCATGTCCAATTTACCTGTGCTGTCCACGCCGGTCACGTCAGCGCCAAATGATTTGGCCATCTGAATTGCAAATGTACCTACACCGCCACCAGCACCATTAATCAAAATTCTTTCTCCCGGCTTAATCTCTCTTTTGTCACAAAGCCCCTGCAGTGCGAGGAGTCCCGCTTGGGGTGTGGCCGCTGCTTCTTCGTATGTCATACCGGCCGGTTTCAGCGTTAATTCGTTTTCACGAGCACATGCATATTCGGCAAAACCTCCCCATGAACCCTCACACAGGTCTCCAAATACATCATCACCCGGATGAAACTGTTTTATGTTTCTTCCAACTGCTTCGATTCGCCCTGCTAGGTCACATCCAAGTATATTGGTTTTTGTTGGTTTTAGAAGTCCGCTAAAAAGGCGGTATTCTACCGGTTTACCTGTTAACATATCCCAGTCCATTGAATTTATGGATGCCGCGTGAACTTTTATCAAGACTTCATTGTCTTTGGGAGCAGGTTTTTCTACCTCTTTTAATTCGAGAACATCCGGTGATCCGTATTCGGTATAAACGACTGCTTTCATTACTTTCATGACTTTCCCACGGAGATTACGACAGTTCCCAATCTTTGTTCAGTCTCTACTCTTCGATGAGCTTCGGCAGCTTGCTCAAACGAATAGATTTTATCGACGATTGATTTAATTTTGCCCTCCTCAATCATTTCCTTAAGTGCGAGTAGTTCTTCCTCCTTTTCTCCGGCAAAAACAAAAATCGCCGTCTTATCAGTAAACTTAGACGTCAGGACAGACCTCAGTATGTCGGACATACGCGGATTTGCCATCAGATAGCGTCCCTTGGGGTTGAGCGCTTTAACGCATTCGGAATAGGAACTTTTGGCAACCATGTTAAAAATCACATCATAGGTTTGGCCGCTTTTTGTGAAGTCTTCTTTGGTATAATCGAAGAAATGATCAGCCCCGATCCGGCGTAGCATTTCCTCCTTGATGGCGCTGTCAACTGCCGTCACCTCGGCCCCCAATGCTTTGGCAATTTGAACCCCAAAGATACCGATGCTTCCACCGGCGCCGTTTACCAAAACCTTTTCCCCATTTTGGATATTCGCTTTTCTCAAAAAGTGAAGTGCATTCAGCCCGCCCAAAGGTACTGCTGCCGCCTCTTCAAAGCTCACATTGCACGGTTTCGGCGCAAGAGTGTAGCCGGCAGGCAGGCATACGTATTCGCCATATGCGCCCAACCGCAGTTTGGTAGTCCCAAAAACCTGATCTCCCTTCTTAAACTTTGAAACGTCTTTGCCGACGGATTTCACTTCCCCCGCAAAATATCCTCCCAATACTTGTTTCTTTGGCTTTATGAGTCCCAAAGCAACTCGCAAAGGCAGCCAAAACCACTTCACCTGGAAATTGAAACTTCGCATTTCACAGTCAGCCTTCGTTACCTCTGCCGCATGAACTTTTATCAAGACTTCATCGTCCTTGGGAGTAGGTTTTTCAACCTCTTTGACCTGAAGAACATCCGGTGGTCCGTATTTTGTGCATACAACCGCTTTCACGAGTCTCCTTCAAGATTATTTTGGTCCCGGCCATTTTCAGTATAGTTCTCCACCATCAATCCTATGAATTCGAAAAACCAACAACCAAACGCAGCCGCGAAGATTTTTGCGTTTGCTGGGGTGTGTTGTTATGTTGAATTTATAATTAACTTTCACGATATTTAAGGAATGGCTCAAGAATAACTTCGTCATTTTATCAATTGGTTCGTGGTACTGCAGTATAGTTCCAATCTGGTAGACAGTCATCAAACCAAATTGGCATTTCTTCAAAATAATCAGCTGAAGCCTTCTTTCCCGTTTGAT
>JAJDAS010000548.1 GCA_029261755.1 Nitrospinia bacterium | reverse complement strand
AGGGATTAAATACCAAAGTGAAATTGACTATCAGAAAATCTTATGGTTTCAGGACTGTCAAAGCTACGGAAATCGCCTTATATCATACACTTGGGAAATTGCCAGAGCCTTCATTAACCCATAGATATTACTGAAGAGCCTGATTTTAAAAGATTTTTTGATTGTGACAGATGTATTCTCAGAATGCCCATGTAAATAAGTTAATCTAGTTATGATACTAATATGGCAAAAATAAAAAAAGTAATCATTCTTGGCGCCGGGTTCGTGGGCTTACGCCTGGGGGACCTCCTAAGCCGGCATGGAATTGAAGTGGAGTTGATTGAGGAAAAGGAAGAAATAGGTGGAATGGTAGGCTCTTTTTCCAAAACTTTTGATGGAGATACTTATATATTTGATTATGGTCCTCATCTTTTTTTTCGTGATTACCAAGACGCATACCGGGAATTGACAGGCGATGAACTCCAATACATCAAGGGTACTTTTTCCATGATGGTGGAGGGAAAAATATTCCCCTATCCCTTAAGGATTCTGTCAGTTCTGAAAAACCTTCCTCTCCACATTCTCATTAAAGCTGGAATGGAGGTGTTATACAATCGTTTCCTTGCAAAAAAAAGAGAGGCTGAAAACCTGAAGGATTATTTTGTCTCACGATTTGGCACTTATCTATTTGAAAAATTCTATGCGCCTTACATTGTCAAAAGCACAGGACTTCAGGTCAACCGAACCGCAGTGGAATGGGCATCGGAACGTACACACGTTACCGGAAATAGTTTGCAAGAAACTGTTATTAAGCGAATCAAAACCGTTTTGTTTGGGCAAAAAAATGGGGAAAATCTTGCCAGTTCGGATATGATGACGGCCTTTTACCCGGTTCACGGGGCAGGGAAAATAGGAGAGGCCATGTCTCACCGAATCCAAAAGAATGGTGGTGTTATCCATTTGGCCAGCCCGTGTAAAAAGATTGCCATTAAAGATGGAAAGGTGGAATCCGTGTCCTATGGAACGGATGGAAAAACAGCCCAAGGTGACCATGTGATATCGACCATTCCCCTACCCTCTTTGATTAAGTCCATTAACCCGGAAGTGACATCCGAAATTCGCCAAGCTGCGGACTCTCTAAAGTTCCGCCACCTGATATTAATGTATCTTATCATTGATAAGCCTCAAATATTGGAGCATATTGAGGTATTTTTCCCGGATGAAAGCGTAATTTTCAAAAGGATTTATGAGCCCAAAACACTCAGTGCGGCAGTGGCCCCTTCACATCGAACTTCCCTTTGCCTGGAAATTTGCTGCCGGGAGGATAACAAGTTTACCGACCAGGATTTATTCAAGCAGGCCATGAAAAATCTGGAAGACCACAACATCCTCCAGGAAAAGGATGTGCTTCATTACTTCACCAAACGATTACCCTTTTCTTACCCCATTTATCATCGGGGTTTTGCTACACAGCGGCAAAACCTGCTTGATTACACCGGTACCATAAAAAACCTCACCAGTATTGGCCGGCAAGGCCTTTTTCAATATCATGCCATGACCAACGAATGTATGGCTATGGCTGATACGCTGGTAAAAACAATACTTGCAGAGAATTAAAATATTCCGCCAATAAAAGTTCTTTAACAACGTAAAAAGGCACTTCCAAAAACTATCTTTACATCCCCCTAGCCCCCTTTACTAAGGGGGAATTAGTGGTAGGTGTTTTTTAAAAAGTGAGTTTTTGGAAGTGCCTTAAAGAAGAAATATTATGACAAAAGAATTCACCCCCTGTGATATTTGTGGTAACAAAAATTTTTCTCCCCTTCTTCAGGTTCGCGCTCTTAAGCGTCAAATTGTTCGGTGCGACGATTGCGGGTTGGTTTTAGTCAATCCGCCGGAACAAGGTTACTTATCTATAGACTTTGAAGACGAGGAAGTAAGGAAAAAAAAATATGATCAAATCAATGAGATGCTTCATGAAAATTTTGGCCTTCGAGACAAAGATGTTTTAAAACAAGAAGAAAAATGGAAAAGAGTACATTTTCAGAGCCGGGTAGGAGAAATTCAAAAGCATCAAAAATCCGGTAAGTTGTTGGATGTTGGATGTGCCCTGGGCTTTTTTTTATCAGTGGTTCCTAATGAGCATTTTGATATTTATGGAGTGGAGCCCTGTGACATAAGCGCCAATATAGCAAAAACAAAATTTGGAGGCCGTATATTTCACGGTACATTGAAGGAAGTAAACCTGCCGGAAAACAGCTTTGATATCGTTACCATGATCAACGTCATCGAACATGTCGCCTCCCCTAATGAACTTTTAAAGGAGGTTCATAAAATAATGAGAGTGGGGGGAGTACTGATGATAGAAACCCCTACCCTGGACAGCCTATGGCCAAAGCTTCTGAAGGAAAGATGGTGGAATTACAGAGAGCCTGAGCACCATTTCTTCTTTTCTTCCCAGACGATGAAAAAACTTTTGGATGCTAATGGTTTTGCTTTAATCGATAGTATCAAGGCGTATAAATTACTGAGCTTAAGATATCTTATATTCCAGTTCAATCGATATAGTCAAAAACTAGTCAAAATAATGCTGTGGGCATTATCCACCTTAGGCTTGGCCGACAAACTAATAAAATTCCCCCAGAGAGATGAGATGATTGTCTTCTGTAAAAAGAAATGAAATATACAAGTAAAAACAAATGGATACTAATATCCCTTGTAGCTTCACTCGCAATAAAAATATGTGCGATTTTCCTGTTAAAAAGTTACGAGTCGCATGACGATTATGAATATGGCTTAATCGCCAGGGCTTTAATTTCAGGAGAAGGGTATAGCATTAATAGTTTTGGAGGGCCTTATGAGTCCACTTCAAACTTTGCGCCTTTTTATGCATTTTTTCTTGCTTTCTTTTATAACCTTGGAATAAACAATGTTACTTTTTTCTTTATCCACCTGTTTCAATCCATTATATCCACCTTAACCGGTCTGATTATTTATCAGACGGGCAAGACCGTATTCAACGAAAAAGTCGGCTTCCTTGCTTTTTTAGGAGTTCTTTTTTATCCGCCGCTTATAGCTTACTCTTTACGCATTTGCACTATTGTTTTTTTTATTTTCTTTACGGCTTTGACCTTGCTTTACATATGCAAAGTAAAGAGGGAGCCTACACTGAAAAACCAGGTTATATGCGGAATTCTTATGGGTATTACCGCCTTGGCGGAACCCAATATTCTCCCTTTTCTACCCTTCTCCATTCTTTGGCTTTTTTTCAACTCAAAAGAACAACCCTTAATTAAATGCAAGCGCTTACTCACCATAACGCTATTTTGCACGTTAGTGATATTACCCTGGACCGTGAGAAACTACCTGATACTTGATCGGATTATATTAATCAAGTCTACCGTTGGATTTAATCTCTGGATGGGAAATAACCCTTCCGCAACGGGCACATTTTACTTAGCCAATGGTGATCTATTTCAGAAAGCCGACTTAGCATTGGAGGCCATGGATCCGACTCAAACCAATTCCACTCTGGCACTGGATGATATGTATTTTAGGTCGGCAGTATCTTTTATAAAAGACCACCCAATGCAAACGGTGAAGCTGAGCTTTACCAAACTGTTTTATTACTGGTGGTACCCGGATGAAATTCTCCTGTCACCGCAAGCCGCACGGCTGATGAAATTGATGAAAATTCCTTACGGGATATTATTAATTTCCAGCATTCTATGCATCTGGATTTTCCGGTCAAAAATAAAGGAAATCGATTTGTTGATCATGTTGTTTCTTTCTTTCTCTCTAATTCATGCTGTTTTTGTTGTTGGACATCCAAGGTATCGCACTCCCCTTGAAATTTATTTGATTCTTTTAGCTTCCCAATCTGTTTTTTTTATCAAGGAAAAATTCTCTCCACTCAATAAATAGTAATGCGAGTTACATGGGTAATTCTACGAAATTTAATTTAAAAAATACTCTACTTACCTTTTGTCTTCTTTTCGTAGCTTGCCTGATAGGATTTTTTATTGCCGAGTCCGTGGTAAGAATATTTTTGCCACAATCCTTTACAACAGACCAGTTCAATCCTTTATTGGGGTGGGAAAATACCCCAAACCGTAGCGGCTATCACACAGCAGAGTGCGAAGAGCCGGTATTCATTGAAATTAACTCCAAAAAAATGAGGGGTAAGGAGTTTGACTATAAAAAAGAGGAAGGGGTTTTCCGCATTTTGGTTTTGGGGGATTCCTTTACAGCGGCGCTAAATGTTCCCATGGAAGATACTTCTTCCAAGCTCCTGGAGGCATTGCTCAATTCACAATATGAAGAGAAAACGATAGAGGTGATTAATGCCGGAGTTGGTGGGTATGGTACAAACCAGGAATTTCTGTATTTAAAACATGAACTATACAAGTATAAGCCCGACCTTATTTTAGTCAATTTTTTTCTTAATGACGTACTTGATAATCTTGATACATTGGCAGGGAAACGACCGCTGCTTTCCAGTAAAAACGGGGAATTGTTTCTTTCGCATCAACCGGTTGCTCCACCTAAGATCTTTCAATTACTCAAAAGAATTTTTATTGATTCACATTTTGCTAAATTGGTATTTAATACAACCGGACAGATTCTCTTTAAAATCAAATTTGAAAAAATTATGCAAAACCAGGTTAAAGAACGTACTGTGATAACCGGCCTTACAACATTCCCTGATTTTAATTTGAATAAAGCCCTGGATATCACCAAAATACTTTTTTCGGAACTATCAAACCTTGCTGGTAAATTCGGGGCAAAATTTGCAGTCTTTTTGATACCATCTCCTTATCAGCTTATGGATCATTATCCCGATAAAATATCAAGGCTGATTAAGACGAAAGTTACAAAGGAAGAAAGAAAAACCGATGAAATGATTTTTGGTGAGATATCTTCTTATCTAAAACAGAATGGAATCTTTACCATCGATCCATTAAGCGGGTTCGTTGAGGAAGCAAAGTTGGGAAATGTAAATTATTTTGATTTTGAATATCACTGGAATATTGAAGGAAACCGCTTGGCGGCAAATATTATGTTTGACTATCTCGTGGAGAATAATTTAGTGCCTCCACTGGAATCGCATCGTATCCCAGTTTCAGAGAATCCAGCCAAATGAAACTTCTTTTTTGTCTACCCAGCCACGTTACCAATGCAACCATGACTGCCGCCAGGAGGGACCGACTGTTCATCAGTCTGCCGTTGGGGGTTCTTTACCTGGCCGCCTATCTCAGGGAGAAGAAATGGCCGGGAGAAATGGCGGTTTACGACGCCCGTTTGAGCGGCAAAGTGGACGCTACCCGGGAACGAGGAGAGAGATTCGGGGATTCGCCCGACGTAATGATGGAACGAATCCGCCATGAAAAACCGGATGTGGTAGCGATTTCCAACATGTTTTCCAGTCAAATCGACGCCGCGCTGGAGATGGCCACACTGGCCAAACGCGCTGTTCCCAAGGTAGTTACCGTCATCGGAGGTCCCCACGCCTCGGTCTTCCCCTTGGAGATGCTGGCTCAGGAATCAATCGATTACGTAGTGATGAGTGAGGGCGAGGATCGCCTGTGGCAACTGTTGCTGGCCCTGGAGCGAAGAGAGGAGCCGGCGATTCAAGGAGTGCTGAACAAGCCCGAGGATCAATCCCTGCTCTTATCCAACAAGAAAGTTCCGGTCAGCTTTATTCAGGACCTCGACACCCTTCCCTTGCCGGCCTACGACATGGTTGACGTGGAACGTTATTTCCACCTGCAATCCAACGGGTTCGCCCCCAGAACCCTGGAATTGGGGAAACGCTCGGTGACGATTCTGAGCAGCCGCGGCTGCCCCCACCAGTGCGTCTTCTGTTCAATCCATATCACTGTGGGTTACAAGTGGCGTTACCACTCACCGCAATATGTTAAACGGCACATCGACTTCCTGATCCAGCGTTATGGTATCGACTTCATCCATTTTGAAGATGATAACTTCACCCACGACACCGAACGCTACGACCGGATTCTCGACCAACTGCTCACCTTCAACCCTCCATTGCCGTGGGACACTCCTAACGGAGTTCGCGGCGACTCATGGACCCTCGAACGGGTGCGGCGCACCAAAGAGGCAGGCTGTCAACACTTGGTGGTAGCCTTTGAATCCGCTGTGCAGGAGGTTCTCGATAAGGTAGTAAAAAAGCAACTCGACCTTCAACAAGTCGATGACCTGATGCGTTACTGCCGGGAAGTCGGCATCCGCCTGTTGGCATTCTATGTCATCGGGCTGCCGGGAGAGACCGAACAGGACATCCGCAACACCATCGATTACTCATTGGATCGTTTCGACAGGTACAACGTTCACCCGGTAATACACACTGCGTTACTATTGCCGGGGACCGAACTTTACAATAACGTTGCTGCAAACCATTATTTCGAGGGAGACACCCTGCATTCCGACAATTCCAGCCAAATCGTTACTACTGAGTTCAACCCACAGTTGTTGCACGAAATCTACAACGAGGCGATGTCCAGAAAAATGTGGCTGGTCTTGAAGAAATCCCTGACATCACCACAGGAACTGCTATACAATCTCAAGCTGATTTCAAGCCAATGGCCTGTGGCCAAGGAAATGCTCAAACAGGCTTTTTGCCACATGCGCCAACGTATGAGTGGGTCAATTAACCATGAAAGAGGATATAATGAATAGCTGGCCAAAATACTGGGAAGATCCCATATATAGTGATGAATTTTGGCTTGCAAGGGCGAGGGTCTTCTGTTCCAATTTTGAAAAACAATTTGACCTCCGGAAGGACCAACGACTGCTCGATTTTGGTGGAGGTTGCGGGTTTATTACTAAAATTCTTTCTCCCAAATGCCTGGAGGCTGTCCTTTTGGAAAGTTCCCTAAAATCAATTGATAGGGCAAGAATTGTTAATGAAAGCAACGAAAATGTCAGGTATATCCACCTCCATCAAAAAGATGACTTAGCAACCAAATTACAAGGGTATAAATTCGACTATGTAATCATGAATTCCGTAGCACAGTATTTACCCCTGGATCTTTTTATCTTATATCTGGAAAACTTGAAAGGCAGCCTCCGGGAAAACGGGCGGATATTGATCACGGATTTAGTTATCAAGGATTCCAACTTACTAAAAGACCTGAAGGATATAGCCGTTTTTTATTTTGAACAAGGAAACTTAAAAGGTTTCCTGGAATTCTTTTTTACCGAGATCATTAAATTGAAAGACCGATTGAGTTTACCAATGTTTAAACACTCCAGTGAAGATATTGCACGACGCTTGAAGGGAAGCTATAAAATCTCTTGGATTAAGAATTTGACCTTAAATATCAACCGTCATGCTATGCTGTTGACGCCTTGTTAGGCTGATCCCATGAAAAAAAAAATTTCCATTGTGATGCCTGTTTATAACTGCGCCGGCACTGTGAAAAAAAATATCGATGAGGTCCTGACGTATTTGAAAGGAGAAAATTTTGATTATGAGTTCATTGTTGTCGATGATGGTTCTTCCGATGGCACTGAAAATATTTTAACAAGCTTCAGTGAAAATCAAATGAAAGTCATTATTAACAAAAAAAATATGGGAAAAGGGTTTTCGGTCCGGAGAGGGATGCTGGAAGCCAGTGGTGATTATATTATTTTTTTTGACGCCGATCTTTCTTACCCCGTCCACCAGGTAAATTCACTGATAGACTCTCTGGAGCAAGGCGCTGACGTAGCCATAGGCACAAGGGTCCATAAAGATTCCAGGTTCATTTTGCATTGTAATGATATGAGGTATATCTATAGAAGGCACCTTCTGAGCCGTTCCTTTAATTATTTCCGCAACATGGCTCTCTTCAAGGAGATAACCGATTCCCAATGCGGATTCAAG
>JAJDAS010000547.1 GCA_029261755.1 Nitrospinia bacterium | reverse complement strand
AGGGATTAAATACCAAAGTGAAATTGACTATCAGAAAATCTTATGGTTTCAGGACTGTCAAAGCTACGGAAATCGCCTTATATCATACACTTGGGAAATTGCCAGAGCCTTCATTAACCCATAGATATTACTGAAGAGCCTTTTTTAAAGAGCTCAAAGCCTCGCTTATACAATTCCGTGGTAACCGGAACTATTTCTATAGAAGGGTCGTTTTCAATAGAATCTATTAATTCGATTGCAGCCTCACGAAAACGGAATTTCGCCAAAGAGTTCCCGATCTCTAATACCACGGCATGGGTTGTAACCATTTGATGGTTCTTGATTTCCAATTCCGTGGCAAGTTTTAGCGCCTTTTTATGGTGTTTGTCTCTTGGAGAAGAAAGAGCAATGGCATATGACGCATCCAGGAAAATCTTAGCCATTTAGCTTTTATCCTTGTCATACATGTACTCCTCAAAATTTTCCGACCAATCAGAAGGTCCGTCAATCTTAAGGGATTTTGCTGTTTGTAGAAAAGATCGTTTCTTTTTGCTAGGTTTATCGGATGTTTCAATGGTCAACCGAACTCGGGTATTAGGCTTAATTTTTAGAGGATGTTCCGGGAGTAAAACTTTTCCATCAAATGTGGCGTCAATTACTTGTTGCATGGTATTCCTTTCCGTTGGTATAGGCATATGGAAATATACCACAAATTGAAAAAGTTAAAAACCCGAAAGGATATACCTTTTATCAGGTACTTACCCATGAACACAAAGATTTACTCTTACAAAAAGAAATAGCTTAGGAATGCAGGAAACCAGGAAAAACCTGAAAAACGAAACTATAAAGAATTTTCCTGCATTTCCTGCCTTCCTAAGATGGAAATGGTTTGATTTTACCGTTTGAACCTGCGGCGAACAGACATAATCAGGAGGGGTATCTGGATGTAGACGATGATTTGAAAGAAGATGAGAAGGAGGTAATACAAAAAAGATTGGGTTAGGCCGGAACCTTCCTTTAGTTCATAGCGCCAGGAAAAAGGAGTGACCAGTCTCAGGAATTCTTCTCCCCACCTATTGGCAAAATTAGTATCAGGAAATATGGAACAAACATACCAAAAATCTTGAAAGGAGCGGACATTGTCATCGATAAAAGAAACATTTTTTATTACCGCTCCTAAGAAACCTTCCTCGGCAGCAGCCAAACCAAGAAGGAAAGAGAAGGCAAAAAGGAGTAAAACAAGAGATCTTATGGCCCATAGAGGCCTTTCCCCGTAGCCGGCCATCCATTTATAGGCCGTTCCCGTCAAGTAAAACCAGGAAAATTTTTTCGCCCTCATAAGCCGTGTTTCCTGCTCGCCCATGTGGAACTCGCCCGCATCGTGGTAATTGCCTTGTTTTTCCAGGTTTGTCTTTAGCTGGGCGTACAGGTCTTCTATGTTTTGCAAACCCTTCTTTTAATCCGGGTTTCTCTGAGGATCTTTGCCCCGGTATTTTTTTCGTATTACTTCCTCCTCATAGAGGATATGGCGGCCCCAGCCCTTATCCCACCGCCATGTGGGGGCGTTTAGCTCCACATGTGTGAGGGTCATGCCGTCGAAGAGAGCACGGGAAAGGTCCACCAGACGAAAGGTAATGTTTTTTGCAGCTTCGCTAGGGATGTCCTTAAAAGAGACCACTACATCCTCATCAAACACGCCTGTTGTGGGGGGAATCACGTCTTTTTGAAACTTTTCCAATTCTTTTATCCATGTTTTGACTTTTTCCGGCGGGTCGATATCCCGTTCTTCTAAAATTTTGGAAATTTTCCGATGTTCTTCATTCTTTTCTTTCAGCCATCCTATTGGGCCACCCTCCAATGTGGCATGGCAAAAAAAAGTGTTTTTGAAAATGACTTTAGCCTCCTCCAACCCTTCCTCGCGCTTTACGTCCCCAAAATGGCACCTTTGGAATCGGAAGCTCCCTTCCATAGGCATTTTCATTTCGTCAAACTTGACCTTACCCTTATTCAGGAATAAACACTCGAAAAAACCGGTGTTCCTTTCGTTCTTTTTGTCGTCATTAAAATCCATCTTGGGAAAATAAACAGACCCCGAGTTTACCCAAATCATTTTCTCTAGCCATACTTCCCACTGGTTTCTATAACTCGAACCATCAAAGTTAACTGAACCTTCGTTGGCAAAAGATGAGCTATAAAAGAAAGTACCTTCGTTGGCAAAAGATGAGTCAGTAAATTCAACAGAACCTTCGTTAAAAAAAGATGAGCTATTAAAGTTGACAGAACCTTCGTTAGAAAAAAATGAGCTTTCAAAGGAAACATTACCTTCATTGGAGAAAGATGAGCGATAAAAGTAAACTTCACCTTCATTAAAAAAAGATGAGTTAGCAAAATCAACAGAACCTGCGTTAGAAAATGAGGCGCTATTAAATTCAGCATAACCTTCATTGGCAAAAGATGACCTATTGAAGTAAACAGGACCTGCGTTGGCAAAAGATGACCTATTAAAAAAAACATCACCTGCGTTGGAATAGATGGATGAGGAAAAGTCTACAGGACCGGGGTTCAGGAAAATGGCAGATTTAAAACTAAAAAAACCTTGAGCGTGACAGGAGAAAGATTTAAAGGTTACTCCAAATTTCTCTTCCATTCGAAATGCGGCCAGTTCCTTGGTCTTAAGATGTATCCCTAAAACACGGGAAACCAAGGACTGCTGGGTTTCATCCAGATCCCCTGGTGCTATTTCATTTTTAAGGAAAAGGGCCTTATAGATTTCCAGGCCCTCTTCCGATTTTTTCTTTTCCTCTTTCTCCACAACAGAAACAGATATATTTTTTATCCGAGTTTCCTCTTTTTCGGTTATTTCTATTAACCTTTTACTCCTCAACTCCTCCTTGACCTTTTTTAGATCAATGGCCCCGAACCGAGTGCGTTCAAAGGTTATGCTCCGAGGGTTTTGCTTAAAGACTTTGAAGTTCTCTATCACGGCATCCGATAGTTTATTGTCACCCCATTTCGTCAGGGTCTCCCTTATCCCTTTATCATCGCACACCCACTCTGTTTTAAATTCCTTATTTCCATGCTCCCCTTTCCCCTGCCTTCCCAGCATTTCATATACGCCTTTTCCTTCCCAACGGAACCTTATTTCCCAGTCATTAAAGAAGGTTTGGGCCTCTTTGCCGAATTTTGTCTTTTCAAATGATGTCTCTCCCAAAAACACGGCCCTTGTAAAATTAACGGACTGGCCGCTACATATGAAAGTGGAATCATTAAAGGACGCGCCCTGTTTAAAAACCGCGCTTGTGAAGTCCACACCTTGAAGGAACTCGCAATGGGAAAAGTCCGCGAATCCTTCGAACACGGTTCCACGAAAACTTACGTCCTCTTCGAACCGTCTTTGACTAAAGTCGCATTGATTCCTGGGGAGGGTTTCACCCGAACGGTTTATGGGGCAATCAATTTCATTCATAGAGTTCTAATCACCAAAAAGTTAACGTTTGTTGATACTTCACATTTATCCAAACTATTCAAATGATCTGCCTAAATGATAATCATTGCTTTGTGGTGAGTCAAGATGAAAAAAAGAAACATTGCTATTGAAAAATCCTTAAAAAGCTATATTTTAATGGTGAACTGTTGTAATTACTCTGCCACAAAGGCACCAAGGCACGAAGAGATGAAAGAACACAAGAATAAAAAGATTTATCAACTAATTTAACGGGTATCACAAATTTTTTGAGGCTTTAATTTGTGTTAATCTGCGTAATTCGTGGTTCAGTAACCTATTTTTTTTCTTTGTGTCTTTGTGCCTTAGTGGCTGAGTAGTTACGAACTGTTTTGGATTTTAAAAGATTTTTGACAGTGTAAAGGCCTAAATCATGAAAAACGTCGTTATCGTCAACGCATTAAGAACTCCCACGGGCAGATTTCTGGGTGGACTCTCCTCCCTCTCTCCGCCACAACTCGGTGCTGCAGTCATCCGCGAACTGATTCAGCAATCCGGGATCAAAGCCTCTCTGGTGGATGAAGTGATTATGGGAAATGTGGTGTCCGCTGGGATAGGGCAAAACCCCGCCCGGCAGGCATGCTTGCTTGCCGGTCTGCCCCACGAGGTTGCTTCCTTGACCATCAATAAAGTGTGCGGGTCCGGTCTAAAGGCTGTGGCGCTGGGGGTCCAGGCCATCAAGTCAGGTGACGCGAAAATCGTTATCGCCGGAGGGATGGAGTGCATGAGTCAGGCCCCCTTTCTTTTGCAAGAGATGCGGAGTGGAAAAAAATTGGGAAACGTAGAGGCGATAGATTCGGTCATCTGCGACGGATTGTGGGATTCTTATTACGACTCCCATATGGGTACCCTCTGTGAGCACACCGTGAAAAAATACAAGATCACCAGGGAGGAACAGGACCTCTTTGCCCTGCAAAGCCACCAAAAGGCCATGGTCGCTACCAAGAAAGGAAGCTTCCATGAAGAGATTGTTCCGGTGAAGGTCAAACTCGGTAAAAAAGAGGTGTTGGTGGAACGAGACGAAAGCATTCGGCCGGACACCAACCTGGAGAAGCTCGGCCAGTTGAAGCCCGCTTTTAAAAAAGGCGGAACGATTACAGCGGGTAACGCTCCGGGATTAAACGACGGCGCGTCTGCTTTGCTCCTCATGCAGGAAGAAACGGCGGAAAAACTTGGATTAAAACCGCTGGCACGGATTGTGGGTTACGCTTCCGGCCATATGGACCCCAAGTGGTACACTGTCGCGCCCGTTAAGGCCATCAAGGAAGTCATGAAAAAAACCGGGACAAAGATCGGTGATTTCGACTTTATAGAATTGAACGAAGCTTTTGCCGCCCAGGCCCTGGCTGTGATTAAAAAATTGGACCTTGACACCTCAATAGTCAACGTGAACGGTGGAGGCATTGCCTTGGGGCATCCTATCGGAGCCAGCGGAGCAAGAATCCTGGTTACCTTGACCCACATCTTAAGGAGTAGAAGAAAAAAACTTGGGCTCGCCGCCCTTTGCTTGGGAGGGGGAGGGGCTGTGAGTATGGTGATTGAAGTTAATGCGGTAGACAGTAAGTAGTAGGCAGTAAGCAGAGGACGGAGGACAGAGGACAGAGGACGGAGGACAGAAGACGGAGGACGGAAAACAGAGGGCAGAAGACAGTAAGTAGTAGGCAGTAAACAGAGGACGGAAAAGACCGAGGGACGAAGGACGAACGCTTCGCTGGGACGAAGGACGAAAAAGCGGAGGATAGAGAGCAGTAAACAGTAGGTAGTAAGCAGTAAGCAGAGGAAATTAAACAGGGTGGCATGGACAAGCGCCTTTTGCTTGTCCGTGCAGGAGGTTTTGAAAGGAAAGTGACGAGTAACAAGTGACAAGTAACGAGTGAAAAAAATCTCCACAAACAATGAGCACGGGTGACCAGTCATGAAAAAAAATGACAAGCCGGATACCATTCTAAAAGGAAAAGAAAAATGGGAAAAGGCTGCGGGTGGTAAAGCCGGCAAAAAAAACCTACAAAAAAAACGCAACCTTTCTAATCTGGAAATCCAACCCCTTTACACTCCTTTGGATCATCCTACAACGGATTATATGAAGGAGCTGGGATTTCCAGGAGAGTTTCCCTACACCCGTGGCGTCTATCCCACTATGTACCGGGGGCGGCCCTGGACCATGCGGCAGTTCGCTGGGTTAGGCACCGCCGAAGAAACCCACCACCGCTTTAAATATCTCCTGGATCGCGGCCAAATGGGGCTAAGTGTGGCTTTCGACCTCCCCACCCTCATGGGTTGCGATTCCGACCATCCCATGTCCAAAGGAGAAGTGGGACTCTGCGGTGTGGCCATCGATACCCTCAAGGACATGGAAATCCTCTTTGACGGTATCCCCATGGACAAGGTCACCACCTCCATGACCATCAACGCTCCGGCAGCGGTGATTTTCGCCATGTACCTTGCAGTGGCGAAGAAACGGGGCATCTCTTTAAGAAAAATCGGCGGGACTATCCAAAACGATATCCTCAAGGAATTCATCGCCCAGAAGGAATGGATTTATCCCCCCGAACACCACCTGAAGCTTATAACGGATACTATTGTTTATTGCGCCAAACACGTCCCCAAATGGCATCCCATCAGCATAAGCGGCTATCACATCCGGGAGGCCGGCGCCACGGCAGTACAGGAGCTTGCCTTCACCCTGTATGACGGCCTTACTTATGTGGAAGAGGCCATCAAAGCCGGGCTGAAGATCGATGACTTTGCTCCACGGCTCTCCTTTTTCTTTAACTCCCACAATGACTTTTTTGAAGAGATCGCCAAGTTTCGCGCAGCAAGAAGAATATGGGCCAGGGAAATAAAAAAGAGATACCAACCCCGTGATCCAGCCTCTTGCGTCTTGCGATTCCATACGCAGACAGCGGGTTGCAGTCTCACTTCCGAGCAACCCCAAAACAACATCGTCCGCGTGGCCTTCCAAGCACTGGCCGGAGTGCTGGGGGGAACCCAGTCCCTTCACACCGACTCCATGGACGAATCCTACACCACCCCTTCGGAAGAAGCCGTGGCCATTGCCTTGAGGACCCAGCAGATCATCGCCCACGAAACCGGCGTCACCAATACCATCGATCCCCTGGGCGGATCGTATTACGTTGAAGATCTCACCAATCGCATGGAAGAAGAGGCCAACATCTATTTTAAAAAATTGGATGATTTGGGCGGGATGGTGGCCGCCTTGAATGAGGGATTTCCCCAAAAGGAGATTCAAAAGGCCGCCTTTAGCTATAAAAAGGAAATTGACGAAAAAAAACGGATCATTGTAGGAGTCAATGAATTCACGGAGAAAAGAACCTGGCCGGTAACTCCCCTTAAGCTGGACCCAAAAGGAGAGCGGCTACAGCTAAAACGACTCCGGCAAATCAAGAAAGAGAGGAGCAACTGGCAAGTAGAGAAGTCTTTGGATGCCTTAAAAAAGGGAGCGGGAAAGGGGGGAAATCTCATGCCCTTCCTCATGGACTCCGTCACCGCCTATGCTACGGTGGGAGAGATTTCCAACGCCCTGAAGGAGGTTTACGGCGTTTATGAAGAGCCGAAAATATTCCTGAGCAAAGCAACCCGCAAGGCAAAAAAGAAAACCATTTATATCTGCAAGGCGGGCCAGGACGGACATGATCGGGGTCTCTTGGTCTTGGTAAATTATTTAACTGAAAACGGCCTCACAGTAGTTTATTCGGGCCTACGCAAGGACCCGGAGTCCATCGTCAAACAAGCCCTCCGGGAAAAAGCCGATATCATTGGACTCAGTATTCTCTCCGGTGCGCACAAAACCTGGCTTCCCAAAATTATTAAGTTATTGCGTGAAGAAGGAAGGGATGATGTAAAAGTCATCGCCGGAGGCGTCATCCCCGAAAAAGATATTCCGAAGCTGGAAGCCGCGGGCGTAGAAAAAATCTTTCATCCGGGTACGCTGCTTGAAGAAATATTGAAGATTATTCTGTCCTTGTTTAAAAAGGATTCATAATGAAAATTGGCGATTTCACCATTCATCCCATAAGCGACGGTTTTTTCAAACTGGATGGTGGAGCCATGTTTGGAGTGGTTCCACGGGTTATTTGGGAGAAAACTAATCCGCCAGACGAAAAAAATAGAATTTTGCTTGGATTAAATACATTGCTTATTCGCAAGGGAAAGGAAAATATTCTGGTGGATACCGGAATTGGCGGAAAAGGAGACGAAAAATTCAACTCCATTTTCGCTGTGGATCGTACGCCGTGTCTGAAAGATTCTCTCGCTGAATTAGGCTTAACGGAGAAAGACATTACCATGGTGATCAATACCCATCTCCATTTCGATCATGCCGGGGGCAACACCATTAAAGATGATCAGGGAAACATCCGGCCTACCTTCCCCAATGCTCGCTATCTTGTTCAGCGGGGAGAATGGGAAGACGCTACCCACGCTAACGAAAGGACCAGGGCCAGTTATCTTCCAGAAAATTTTCTTCCCGTTATGGAAGCGGGTCAAATGGAACTCATCGACGGAGACCGTGAAATCATGGAAGGCATATCGGTCTTTAAAACCTCCGGTCACATTCGGCATATTCAATTGGTCAAGGTTGACTCCCAAGGCCAAACAGCCGTCTACCTCGCTGATATCATCCCCACCGCTTCCCACATTGCCCCGCCTTTTATCATGGGGTATGACCTTTATCCTCTGGAAACCCTGGAGGCAAAAAAGAAAATTATCAAAAGCGCGGTGGAGGGGCATTGGCTTTTGGTGTTTGAGCATGACCCTAAAATTAAAATGGGTTATTTGAGGATGAAAGACAATAAACCGGTGGTTGAACCTGTTCAGTAAAGGACAAAAAAAATGAAAAAGGTCTATTTGATTTCTGGCGGCATAACCAAATTTGCTAAGGCGAACCCTAAAAAGGACTTCCGGGCCATGGTGCGGGAGGCGTATGATTACGCCTTGGCCGACCTGCCTTCTTTTAATCCAACCATGATAGATGGCTCGGTGATCTCCTATTTCTCCGACCACTTTCTTCGACAGCTCAAAGCCGGGGCCATGGTGCAGGATTACCTGGGGCTTTGTCCGAAGCCATCCAAACGGATTGAAGGCGGTGGCGCTACGGGCGGACTCTGCATTCAGGCCGCCTATGAAGAAGTCGCCTCCGGTAGAATGAAGGTGTGTCTGGCCGCCGGATTCGAAACCATGAGCCGGGTAAACACCTGGAAGGGTAACGAATTCATCGCCCTGGCGTCGGACACCAATTTTGATTATCCCCTGGGCGGGTTTTACACCGGATATTACGCCATGATGGTGGTGAGGCACATGCACGAGTTCGGCACCACGCCGGAGCAGATGGCCATGGTCTCCGTGAAAAACCATAAGAATGCCCTGCACAATCCCTTCGCTCAGCATCCCGCTGATATCACTATAAATGATGTAAGAAATTCAGAAATGGTGTCTTGGCCATTGACGCGCCTGGACTGCTGTACTATGTCGGACGGCGCGGCAGTGGCCATCCTTGCTGATGAAGAAACAGCGGCAAAGCTATGCGACAAACCCGTTCTGGTTAAAGGAATCGGCACGGGAACCGATTGCATGAGGATGGCGGACCGCCCTCACGGAGCAGTCCCCTTACTTCCTCATGAGAATGCAGCTGATTATCAAAATTTAAAATACCCCGGAGTTCATTCCTTCCGCGCAGGGCGAACGGCTGCCAAACAAGCCTATGAACAGGCCGGAATTACGAATCCGTTAGAAGAGTTGGACCTCATCGAACTGCACGACGCGTACACCTCTTCCGAAATCCAGACCTATGAAGATTTAGGACTTTGTAAATATGGCAAAGGCGGGGAATTTGTGGAGAAAGGGTATTCTTTCCTAGAGAACGTGGAGTACAACCTTGACCTACCGGAAAAAGGGAAGCTGCCGGTGAATCCGTCCGGCGGACTCCTGGCCTCCGGCCATCCCGTTGGTGCTACCGGCTTGATGCAAGGGGTTTTCGCCTTCTGGCAGTTGCAAGAAACTCTAACGAAACACTTTGGAAACGATAAACTACAGATCAACAACCCTAAGAATGCATTGATTCATAGCCATGCCGGGACAGGAACCTATGTCACGGTAACGATTCTGGAGGCAACCTAAAATGGTGAAAAAAATAAGACTCCCGGAAAACGAAGAAGGAACAGCCCTCTTTAATCTGGACCCCATCATCATCAAGAATCATTACGAGATGGACTACATCCACTCCTATGCCCAGGACTCACCCTTTTTCGCGGGCCTTTCCCGTGGCGTGTTATTGGGGAGCCATTGCGAAGGATGCGGATACAAGTACGCCACACCCAGGGGAGTGTGCATGTATTGTGGGAAAGAAACCACCTGGTTTGAGCTTCCCCAAAAAGGAAAAATCCACACCTGGACCACTTGCCATTACGGCGGTGAGGCATTTTTGAAAGAGACACCTTATCAATTGTTGTTGGTGGAGTTTGAGGGTGTGGATACGCTCTTTTTGTCGAGACTCATAGGCGGCGAGGAAGGTAAAGTCGCCATTGGCATGGAGGTGGAGGCCAGGTTTGTTAGGAACTCCAAGTTTATGGCAACGGATGTTTACTTTATTCCAACCAGCAAATAGGCAAAAAAATGATCATCGATAATTACGACCCCCTAAAAAATGAAATGTTCCAAATCCTGGATGAAAAGGGAAACGTCCGCCCAGAGTTGGAACCTGAACTGGAAGAAAAAGACCTCGTCCGGTTTTATCAATACATGTTGATCTCCCGTATAGCGGACGAGAAGGCCTTTGCCCTCCAGAGAGAGGGAAGAATGGGCACCTATCCTCAGTTGAAAGGACACGAGGCTATCCAGATCGGCAGCGCCATGGCCCTGAAGGAAGAAGACTGGATGTTTCCCGTTTACCGGGACCTTGGGGCCATGATGATCCGAGGTGTACCTCTTTACTTGATTTACCTCTACTGGATGGGATTCGAGGTGGGAAGCTGTTTTCCCGAAGGAGTGAAGGTCTTTCCCTTCACTGTTCCGGTGGGGAGTCAGATATCCATTGGTATGGGACACGCCTGGGCAGCCAAACTGAAAGGCGAAAAAAGAGTGAACCTGGTTTCATTCGGAGACGGCGCCACCTCGGAAGGGGATTTCCACGATGGACTCAATTTTGCCGGTGTATTTAAAGCGCCTGCCGTTTTTCTCTGTAACAATAACCAGTGGGCCATATCCGTTCCCCTGGATCGGCAAACCTCATCCCCCACCATTGCACAAAAAGCGTTAGCCTATGGTTTTAAAGGGATTCGCGTGGACGGAAACGATATTCTTGCTATGCATGTAGCCACCAAAGAAGCATTAGGCAAAGCAAGGGATGGAGGAGGGCCCACCCTCATAGAAGCGTATACCTATCGGATGAGTGATCACACCACAGCAGATGATGCCAGCCGTTACAGGACGGAAGAGGAAGTCAAAGAGTGGGAAGCCAAAGACCCCATCCATCGTTTTAAAATTTATTTGCAAAGCAAAAACATTTGGAATGAAGAACTGGAAGCGGAAATTCGTAAGGAAGGAACGGAAATAGTAGCCGACGCCGTAAAGAGATCGGAAGAAGCCGCGCCTCCTACCCCGGAAGAAATTTTTAAATTTACTTATAAAGAGATGACTCCGCAATTGGAAGAGCAGCTGGAGGAGTTGCAAAGGGCAATAGACAGTAGGTAGTAGGCAGAAGATGGAAGACAGAGGACGGTAAAATAATTTTAGATTTTTGATTGATGATTGAAAAGCAGGAAGGCTAACGCTTTCAACAGCAGCAAATTAAAAAAAAACTGCCTCAAATCTAAGATCTAAAATCATAAATCTAAAATGTTTCTCCGCCTTAGCCTAAAAAAAGGTGCTACTATGCCAACACTAAATATCGTGGAAGCGGTAAACCTGGCGTTAAAGGAAGAAATGCGCAGGGACAACTCCGTCCTGGTCATGGGAGAGGATGTGGGAAGGAACGGCGGTGTGTTTCGGGCCACGCTGGGACTGTTGGACGAATTCGGTGAAAACAGGGTCATCGATACGCCCCTTTCCGAGAACGGAATCATCGGTTCCGCCGTGGGCTTGGCCGTGGGAGGACTCAAACCCGTGGCCGAGATCCAGTT
>JAJDAS010000546.1 GCA_029261755.1 Nitrospinia bacterium | reverse complement strand
CAAAAAGATTCCGATGTTTTGGTGGATCAAATCAGGGCCATCGATAAAAGAAGATTGATTAAAAAACTGGGAACCCTCCCCCCCGCAAAGAGGGAAAATTTGAAAAAAAATATCGCCATAGTTTTGGACTAATTTTTCTTCTCATTTTATTTTCACGTCATTTGCCCAATTTTTCTCCACATATCCCTTACCTTACTCAAGATCCGGGATTTGTTGTTCGTCTTTCCACCATTTGAAGAAAAGGGCTGAGTTTTTAGCGATTTATTGTTTTCTATGTTCTCCGCTATTTGAGGCAGGGAATCCTTGAAAGCCCACAATATAAACTGAAACCCTTCTTTCCCATGGATTTCCATATCAATGCCTCCGCTTTCATCGCCTTGCAGATCAATTAAAAATTCCATAACGTTCGCCAATTTATGCAAAGCGTCTACCGGGTCTTCGTCTTTCCCAAAAAACGAATTGGGCATTACCATGTTAATTCCCCTGTTTTTTCTAAATTTCGCAACTATTAAACGCAAAAAGCAAAAAAGAATTTAGACGGGATAACAGGACAGCCAGGATAAAAAATCCTTTCTTTTTTGCATCAGGTGATCAGCAGCAATATTGATCCTGTAAATCCTGTTGATCCAGTCAAAAACTTTTAAAAGCAAAGATTTTCCATTATATCGGACTACTATATCGGAAATAAGATGTATACTTCTCCGATATGGAAAAGAATTTCAGTAAAGAAGAAAAGAAAGCTCTCTCCGCTTTCGGGAAAACGGTTATTTCTCTTAGTTCCCAAACCCAAAAAAGTTTGGAAAGAGTGGCTTACGAGGCTGGAATTTCAAAGAGTTACATTTATGACATCGCCAATGGCAAGGCCAACCCATCCCTGGTAATCATGCATAGGCTCGCCTCTTCTCTTGATATTCCGGTATGGAAATTAATCCAGTCATCGGAAAAATCCTAATGAAAATTTATTTTTGCGCTAATATTGATTTAAATGAGGAAAAAAGGCTCACTGGACTTTCTCCTAACCTCCTTCAAATACCAGTCATCTAATTCAATAATGGCAAGCCTGACACCTTTTCTTGCAAGGGCGGCAAACAATGGCCAGCTAGGCTGTTGGTTTTACATGTTCTCCATGACCTTTTTAGACTTTCTCCATTCCTTCAGCGCTTTCTTGAATTGATACCCCCTGTAGAAATAGTTGGCATGTCCTATCCCTTTGGGTATAGCACTGTCCTTTATATAGGTCGTATAAATATCCGCGATCTTCTTATTGCTCAAATCTATAGCCTCCAATACTGATTTCTTGGCTTCAGGATTATTTTTCAACTGCGGCAAAACTTTTGCAAATTTATCCAAGTGATAAGAAGCTTTTTGGTATGCGGGATCTCGCACAGTCATGACTCGCGCTACTGTTTTCTTCGCAATTGCCCCGAAGAACAAGCTGTAGGCCTCGAGAGTCAGTTTGGTGAGGGCAGCGTTCTTTGCCTCTGGAGAGAGCATTGCACTCCAGGCCATACGCCGACCTGTACTGCCAAGTTTGGGATCCAAGATAGCCTGCGCTGCTCGAACAATGTCAATACTCACATCTTCAGACAACGGTTCACCTTTTTTCAACGCCTGAACGATGGCAGTGAATTGCTGGGATGTTTCTGGCTGCTTCAAATATTTTAGTGCGTCTTCGTAAGTTTTGTTCTTTCTGGTGATGTAGATATCAGCCCCATCTTCTGCGGCGATGAAGGCCTTACCCGTAACGAGGATAACCTTAACCCCAAACATCGTTTTTTCACTGATTTTTCCAATGACATCCAGTACAGCTAACCCAGCAGTCGTGCCTAATAAAACTCCCGCGCTAGTCTTGTCATCAGAAGGAATCTCTCCAAACATGATCGATACCTCCTCTGGCGGAATTGGTGGAGGGACTTCGATTGTTCGAAAGCTCTTTATCTGGTTTTGAATCGCCCGTTGGGTCGCACATTCTAGCCGTTCGTTGTAACTCTTCAGAGCATTCTTGTAATTGTGCTTTGCTTTTTGCAACGGTGCAACCTTTGTCTGGCATTTTACGAGCAATTCCAAATCCATTGGGTCGATAGCTTTGCACATCCTATTATGCGTTCCGATCTGGTGTTCAATTTTAGCTTTCTCGTCCCTTAATTTGTCATATACGAAGAGCATTTCTTGATATTCCAATTGACCGAGTAAACCTTGAGGCACCGGGTCGGGAGCGTCGAGTGCCCAAGCGGACGAGATGCTCAAGAATATAAATATCAGTGAACACAATATGCGGACAACCATTTAGTCTAACCCCACGGAGAGATCTATGATTTCTTTTATAATTTTCTTAGACTCTGTCTGGGTATTCATAAGTTCACTGTGCGCAGCTTTTTCTTTCTTAACGATGTTCTTATGTTCAATGTCTAATCGCAAAAATGCGGTGTAGTCACCAGAGTTCATTCTGAGTTCTTTTTCAAATTTTGCCAACTTCTTCTCGATTGTTACGCGCTGTTCAGAGAGCCTGTCAATTTCTACCATATTTTTTTCCATCTTATTCACCATGTTTTGAACTCTATCGGTCTGTTCTCTTGTGAGCTGCGGTTCCTCTATATCCGGGATATAGACCTGAAGCGGCGCACCGAACATTGCAAAGCCGATTTGCTCTGCAAGGAATTTGGCATCTTCATTGCTCACATCTTCCAAGAACGCTCCTTGCTTATTAAAGAGCATTCCCATAATTGCGATGCTATGCCGGAGATTCTGGGTCGAAATACTTGTGCTCCTTGATCTATACCCACTGGGTCGTTTTGCTCCGACAGTAGTGGCACGTCGTGTGCGATCAGGCATGCTCACACCCAATGGAACAGCATTTACCACCATGTATATATTTTCATAATCATCATCAACAGAAATGGAAGGCGATTTTTCCAGTCTGACCTTGATAATCTCACGGTGCAGTTGCTGGGCAGCCTTCTTCCTTGCTTTATCCAGAGATTTGGTTCGTTTACTCGGGGTGTTAGGTCTAGGAAGAGGGGGGGAGGATTTTTGCTTTGATGAAGGTGAGTAATCTTCATACGGTCCGCCTATCGGTCCGCACGGGCACGGATCTGGTACGTTAAATGCGCGGGAAATATCCGGTGTACATAGAACGTAGAAGAACACAAGAAATAAGATAGGAAAACGCAAGCGCATCGGCACTGTACGCCCCACGCCTTGGCTCTTCCTTTGTATGAGAGAGTGAGAATTCGGTTGTTGTTGCGGCAGTATCAGCATCACCAATCCTCCCTGTCAGGTGTGATGAGAAAGGGTTCTTTATCCGAAAACGTTGCTCCGCGCTTTACTTCTTCTTGTATGATCCTCTTCCAGTCTTTCAATTTCTTTCTTGCTTTTTGCTCGTTTTCTCCGGCAGGCTTAAGGTCAAAGTACATCTCCATCTCTCTTACCGCCACAGGCTGGGCACCCATTTGAGCGTATATTGTAAGAGCCATATTGTAATGAGCCGCAGGCCACCAAGGTGCTAGGGCAATAACATCGATATAACTCCAAACTGCCTCCTGCCATTCCTTATCATTGATGTGTTTTTGTGCTCTCAACGCATGCTGTATTGCAGCGCGAGGTGGTTTTGGTTTCAGAGGTAACCTCCTGAACAGAGCTATAATTTTCTGGAGAATTTCATTCTCCTGTTCAGAATAAAAGCCGAGGACTTTCTGGTAGCTGAATCGGAAAAGAGTGGAATAGTGTCTTAGTGCTAAATAATTCATTCCCTTCTTTTCTGCACGTTCTGCAATATCATAGAGACCGTGGTAGATTAGATTACTTAGCTCCCTTTCAGTGTAGTGGCGACGCCACATACGCTCAGTGGAGCCCCAGCCCTCAGCGCAGTAGGTCATCACCGCAAGCCATTCAATCACAGTCTTATCATAAGGATGGTGGCTAATCCCATCATCTAACACTGCTTTGGCTGCTTTGCAATCACCGATAACTGCGTAAGAAAGTGCCATGCGTACATAGATCGCTGTGCCCATTTCCCAATTTGAAACACCAGCAAGTTCGTCAAACCCTCGCAATTGAACCACCCTCTCAAAAGTCATGGTTGCAGTTGCATGGTCGTCCATTTTAAAGGCAATAGCTGCTAGGAGATCAAATACTGCAGCGCTTCGGGGAGTAAGCTCAGCCGCCTTCAAAGCCAACGCATATGCTTCTTGGTATTGACCACTATCGTAATGTTGGAGGGCATCGTCGTACTCCCCGTATGCAAGCACCCGATTGGCGGACAGAATTTCAGTCAGTAATATGAAGGTCAGAGCTAAAAAGATTCCCATTCTTCTCATAGAATTCCCCTTTAAAATAATGGTCTCGTAAAAGTCGAAAAATGATGGTTTTCAGGAAAACCACATGAGCTTGATAGGAATTTGCTTTTTTGGTTTTTTATATGAAAGAAGTTTTTGGTGTTTGTGGGGTCTTCGAAGGATTCACAAACACCAAATAAGGAAAAAAGCTGCTGTTGAAGTGGAAAGAAAATTGAGTACTTTCATTTTTGACTCCCGAAAGGGGTCAAAATGGGGTCAGGCTTGCAATTATGTGATTTGGTATTTTTTTGAAATTTTTCCCAACCGGGTTTTGAGCTGAATATCTCTTTCGGAACGAATTAAAAGCTTCTCAATGGAAGAACTAAGGGACGACACATCCCGGTTGACGTACCGGCTTAAATCCATTAACTTTACCTCCGGTAATTCTCACACAATCCACGCGGCTGTGCCTGGCTTCAGAAGCTAAACGGCCTTTGCCGGACGCCGCTAACGCGTTCTTCGTAATTAGATAAAAATCACAAATCTCATCAACGACATCGGCAACATTAGCAGCTGGTTACATACTTCCCCCCAAACGCCTCAAAACATCCTCTATGAGCCGGTCATCTCCCAGCAAATCCCCGCTCTTTATTCCTCTTGCTCCACAATGGAATTCTCTCCGCCTTCCTTCTCCCACTCCATCTTCCACAAAATCACGATAACAATGGCGGGCTTCACCTACTAAGGTCGAAAATTGGGCCAGGACTGCCTGGCTGGTTAGCCATGGAAGTTTCTCGATTCCAAGATACGCTTTGTGTCCTGACCAATGACCCCCTTTCTTTCGGATCAGCTCGGGCTGTAATTCTTGGGGCGGGGGCGGCTTCAGTTACTTGATCGG
>JAJDAS010000545.1 GCA_029261755.1 Nitrospinia bacterium | reverse complement strand
TAGAGTTTGTTTTGATATGAGAAAGAAGCCCAAAGCCGTCCATAACCGGCATGGCTATATCCGTAATAATCAAGTGGGGTTGCTTATCAGCAAGAAGGAGTTTCAAGGCTTCTTCTCCATTTTCCGCCTCAAGGAAATCGACGCCCAAGGGCGCCAAGGCATTTTTCATCAAGTGAAAAATGTTGGTATCGTCATCAACCAACATGATCAACGGACGGACCGCTGGAAGCTTCGCATAAAATGTGGTCCCCTCTCCGCTGCTTGATTCAAATTCCAAAATTCCGCCATGGGCCTCCATGATATCCCGACAAAGAGGAAGACCTAGTCCGGTTCCTGCCTCTCCCGATGTACCTTTATCCGATGTCTTTTCCTCATATTGAAACAACTTGGATTTGTAATTTTCCTTAATTCCAACCCCGGTATCCTTAACGGCCACGGTGCTCTTGTCATCAGGTGGGACAAAAAGAGTGATTTGCTCCCCATCTTTGCAAAATTTGATGGCATTCGTCACCAGGTTCTCCAAAACATGGCTAAAAAGGTCCGGGTCCGCGTAAAGCCTGGTTCCGCGTGGAACTTCACAGGTCAGTTCTATTGCTTTTTGTTCAGCGACGGTTCGTAGGTTGCTGTGAATGTGTTTTGCTGTAAAATAGCCGTCGATAAACCGAAATCGAGGTGAAATGACTCCCGTCTTGAGTTTTCCGATTTCCAGAAGCTTTTTGGTTGTGGTAACCAACTCTTCCCCTTTGGATACCACCCGTTGGATCAATTTACGATGGTTTTCGTGAAGCGTATGAACATTGTCGTCCAACACCAGCTTTAAAAAACCGAGGATCATGGTAAAAGGGGACTGAATGTCATGGGCAACCAGGGAAACAAACTTGTCTTTGAGCTTTGTGGCATTCTCCGCCTCTTCCTTTGCCCTCAAGAGGGCTTCCTCCGTGCGTTTGAATTTCGTGATGTCTTCCTTGATAGCGATAAAATGTGTGATGGTTTGTTCCCGGTTTCTGATAGGTGAAATGGAGGCGGACTCCCAATAAAGGTCATTGTTCTTTTTTTTGTTGAGAAATTCTCCTCTCCACTCCCTGCCAGAGGATATGTTAGCCCACAAACTTTTGTAGTTGTGGATGGTGTTTTCCCTGATTGCATCATGCGTGGATTTTGTCCAAAAACTTCATCAAGAGAGTATCCCGTTATCTGGGTAAATTTGGGGTTGACATATTCAATCTTGCCGTTTGTGTCGGTGACGATGATGGAGGCTGGACTTTGCTCCACGGCGAGTGAAAACTTCCTAAGTTTCTCCTAGGCCAGCTTTTGCTCCGAAAAATCACGGGCCAGGCAGATGATTCCCATTTTCTCTCCCCCATCATTTGACATCACGGAACCGGAAAACCATACCGGTATTTTTTTCCCGCTTTTTTGCAACATATGTCTTTTCCGCACCATGAATAAAACCCTTTTGAATCAACTCCTCTTCCAACTGCTCCTCTTTCAAAAAGATTTTTTCCAAAGGTTCACCTAAAAGCTCTTTTTCGGCATAACCCAAGGCAGCAGTAGCAGAATTATTAACTTTTGTGATTACCGCGCCTGATTTGTTTATCGCGGGGGAGGCCACGACTAGGATCTCCGCCATTGACGCTAAAACATTATCAACGTATTTTTTGGATAGTGTTGCTTGATGCAGATTTTCAGCCATTTGATTGAAGGTAGTTGCCAATACGCCCATCTCATACGTTGAAGAAACATGGACCTTTTTGGGCAAATCACCTTTTCCAAAACCTTCTATACCTTTAATGAGTTGGAGGATTGGTGTGGAGAAGGTTTTTGAAATCAAGTACGCAAAGCAAATAACAAAAAAGGAGATAAAGACTGCTATCCATAAAATTTTATCCTCCAGCGCTTTTAGGGGAGCAAAAGCCTCATCCACATTCATTTCAGAAAGGATTACCCATTTAACATCCTGAATGTTGAGCGGTGCGTAAGAACTTAAAACCGGAATACCACTGTAGTTATTGATTATTGTTGTTCCCGCATTTCCCTGAAGAGCGTTTACCGTTGCTTCCGTTCGGGCATTTTGGAATAGAACCGAGGTGGAAAGTTTCCTTATCTTTTCCGCTGTTTTTTTCCCGGGTGTCCCCTGTTGCTGCAGCAATTCAAAATATTTGGTCGGCTTTTCAATAAGAAATCGGGAATTGCTTCTCATCATGTGGTTGGAACCTACAAGGTAGGTCTCGCCACTTTCTCCCAGCCCTTCCTTTTTCCAGTTGCGGTTTCCAGTCATGATTCTGTCGATCTCATCTATGGGAACCTGAAATAAGAGGACTCCGATTTTTTTCTCTCCGTCAAATATGGGAGAACCAATAAATGAAGCGGGGGCTCCGAAAGAAGGGGTGTAGCGCTGAAAATCTATCAGTTTGACAAAATCCAGCTCAGTGGTTTCTCTTACCTTCTGATAGGCCACGGCAAGATTTGTCTCTTTGTATGGTCCTGATTTCAGGTTGGTTGCAAAATCAACCTCTTTGAAGACGCTGTAAACGATGTGGCCGGTTTCCGAATCCACAAGGAAAATATCGTAAAGCCTAGCCTCTTCTGGTAATTCCGAACAAAGGGATGAAACTTGGAGTGAATCTCGCTGTATTTACTTCCGTCACCGGCCATGTCCAAATTATCTTTAAAGCCGGTTTTGTTTGGGTTGTTCGCGATGTAGAAATACTGAAGGGTGATGGTTTTTTCATCCTCAGGCAAGTAGGGTCCAAACTCATTTCCATAGTAATCATTTACAGCTTCCGTGAATTCAGAAATTTGGCCGTGGGAAAATTCGCCCTTTGAATTGACGTCATGAAAGGCGCTTTTGAATTGCTTCATGGCTTCCACTACGGAAGGGTCTTCACTGAAGGTAATGATTTGATTTCTGATTTGATGGAAGTAAGTTTCGATCTGCCTTTTTTTTGTTTCGCGGACTGCGGTGAGGGCGTTAAAAGTGGTTTCCTTCAATGCTGTTTTGGCGCTACGGTATCCCTGCCAACCGGTTATGGATGTGGCCAGAATGCTCACCTGGAGAAAAGCCGAAAGGAGTTTGGTTCGCAATTTCAACTTTATGGGAATACGCACTTTTTTAAGAATAAAAATTGTAAATTGGCTGGGCCATTCGTTGCTCAAGAGTCTTAATGTTGACTATAGTAAGGCCGCTACAAAAGTTCGCTAAAATAAGAAAACTAAGCAAAAGCACCAACGAGACCTTATTGATCCAAATTTACACAAAAAGCTTACTTTGTCAAACATTTTTTTGCTTCAGGCATTTTCGTTTTTTCTTGCATGGATGACAACTCAAGTGAGATTACATTCTGGTTTGACTTTTCCAGTGCAATAAAGCACACTTTTCAAATGAAGAAAACTCTTGCCAGAAGCATCATTTATGATTTCCTTGCCAAGGGGATTTTGTATCCCGATGAGGCGACTTTCAATACCTTTCTCGATCCTGAGTTTGGGGACAACCTTATGGAAGCTACCCACCTTCTCCAGGACCCAAGGGAACCTTTCAGAGAAGAAAACATTAAAGAAGGGTTTAACAGCTTAAGAGAGATGGCTGTGGAAGGGCTTTTGACGGAGTACGAACGGCTTTTCGGAATCCAAAGCAGAAAAATAAAAGTTGTTCTTAATCAAACGGAAGTAGCTCCCCAAAAAGCTGGGCTCCCTACCCTGATCAATGTCCACGACCTTTCTGATCTATCCGGATTTTATAAGGCCTTCGGTTTTGAGACGGAGAAAATCAGGGTGGATCATTTTGGGGTGGAGTTGGAGTTTATGCATATCTTGTCTTTTAAAGAGTTCCAGGCAAAAAAAGAGGGAGATAAAGAGAAAACAGAGATTTGTATCAACGCGGAAAAGAAATTCCTGAGTAAATATCTGGGTTCCTCCGGTCTCATTTTTGCCAAGGGTTTGACGGAGGCAAGC
>JAJDAS010000544.1 GCA_029261755.1 Nitrospinia bacterium | reverse complement strand
CTTGTTGTGCGAACTGGAATTATGAGGGGGCAGTTTTTTAAATTTTCATTACAAGAATTAAGAAACCGCTATACGGACGGCGCCAACTATGGTGGAAATATGTTAACCCAGTTTTTTAGCCTTAAGGACATGAAAAAAATGTTGAACCCTTTAGAAATATATAAGGTAAAACGTTATGACCCCTTAGAAATGGAACTATTACTTTTGCCAAAATTCATGCGTAACTGGGTACTGGAGAAACTCCCTCTAAAACTACGCATATGGTTAATGGACAAGACGGGTTTTATGTTATTTGTTTTGGCTCGAAAGAGTAAGGTTTAAGAGTATTGATTATCCCTTTACCGCCACCTCAAAATCTTTTTCTTAAACATTTGTATCAATTATTGTTTACTTCCAAGTTGAGCCGAAATGTTCAAAAGTCCCACCAAAAAGATAACAATATTCTTCAACTCTGTTGTGGTGTGAAAATTTGAATTCCTTGTCTATACTTTATTATCCTCGCACTGAAATGGAAAATATCAGCAAGCATTACCCCTACTCGGTCGTTTCCCTGGCCACTGTCCTGCAAATGAATTCCATCCCGTGCAGGATCGTTGATTCCCGATTTGATGAAGATTATGAAAAGCAGTTAGCTCTTCAGGCTGAAAATATCCAATTTGTCGGTATCAGCGTGATGACGGGGTACCAAATAATTGATGGATTAAGATTTTCCAGGTATGTAAAAAAAATAGCCCCTGACGCAAAAATTGCATGGGGTGGGTGGCATCCCTCTTTGCTTCCAGAGCAAACTCTTGTAAATGAATTGATTGACATTATTGTCACTGGTCCAGGAGAGCCGGCAATAACCAACCTTGTTGAAGCTTGTCGGCCAGATGGTAATCTGGATAATGTCCCAAATATTCTGTACAAGAAAAATGGTGAAATACGAAAAAGCAAACATAGTAAAACATTTACTATCAACGAGTTCCCCCAACCAAATATTGAGTTATTGAATGTTGAAGACTATATACATCCCAGTGAACTCGGGAATCGTACTATATTTTATTACTCTAGCCAGGGATGCCCTTTCAGGTGCGCCTTTTGTTGTGACATGGCTGTCTTCAAGCGGCGATGGCAATGCCGGTCCGCCGATGAAGTCTACTCTTTTCTTTTGCATAGCAAAAATAAATATCGTGTAGACTCCGTAAATATTTTGGATACAAACTTTTTCATTGATAGAAAACGTATTGAAGATATTGCCTGCATGATGGTGGAAGAAAAGCTTGAAATGAAATGGGTTGGAAGCGTTAGAACGGATCAAGTAATTGATTATTCAGAAGACTTTCTAAAGCTTATTAAAGAAAGTGGATGCCAAAAGCTTTATATAGGGGCGGAATCAGGTTCCGATGAAACTCTTCTTTTTATTGAAAAGGATGCCACAGTTAAACAGACATATGAGACAGCCGAAAAATTAAGCAAAGCCGGGATAATTGCAGAATTTTTCATTATGTCCGGATTCCCTGTAAACCCTGGAAAAGACCTTGATCTCTCTCTAAGTATGATATGGAAATTAAAAAATCTAAATCCCAATCATCAATTTACTCCTTTTTTATACACGCCATATCCTGGGACCCCCTTGTTTCAAAGGGCAATAGAATATGGTCTGAAACCGCCCGATAAACTTGAAGGCTGGGGAAATTGGAGTGTTCTGAATGTCCATACACCATGGATTGACGATGACTTTCGAGATAAATTTTATAGCTTTGTTAAATATTATTATCCTATGGCCTTTCCATCTGACAAGCTAGCTATCATCATGAAAAGAAAATGGATTGGCTGCTTACTCAGAAGCCTGAAGCACCTTTGTGAGTATCGCTTAAAAAATGATTATTTTAACTTTCGCTGGGACTGGAAATTGGTTAAATGTTTTAATGATTTTCAGAAAAAATATGGAAAATACTGGGTAATTTCCATAAGATGAGTGTAACCAGGATTCAAATTTCAGTAGTGATTCCTTCATTCAATTCATCAGATTTTATTGAAGACGCCCTGGAATCAGTACGAAGACAATCCCTTTCCCCTTTTGAGACTATTATTATTGATGATGGTTCCGAGGATGATACCACAACTGTAGTGAATAAGTATTTATCCCTATATAAAGATTTTAATGCCAAATTAATCCGGCAAGAGAATAAAAAAGTGGCTGCGGCACGAAATGCCGGGATTAAGGAGGCTAAAGGAGAATGGATAGCTTTTTTGGATGCCGATGATATTTGGTATGAAAATAAGCTGCAAAAAGTTGCTGAGGCTTTGCTGGATAATAATCATATTGATTTAGTCTGCCACGATGAAATCATTTCTTTAAACGGGAGGAAGATACGGGAAAATATTTACGGACCTTTTGACAACTTCTCGGAGATCTTATTCAAATCATGTTGTCTGTCAACTTCGGCAATTTGCGCAATAAAAAAAAAAATCCAGGAAGTTGGTGGGTTTCGGGAAAATCTTGAATATTACGGTACTGAAGATTTTGACTTATGGGTTAGGCTGGCGAAGGCATCAAAGTTTTTTTATCTCCATGAATTTTTGGGGGAGTGCCGTGATACTCCAGGGAGTATCACGAAAGATATTGCCCTCCATACCACTAATTACTGGCATGTCGTCCGGGATCATTATTATGATCTCCCTACAAATTTACAAAACAAATTCCATTATAATTATAAAAAGCGGTGCTCTGAAATATTTTGTGGAGCCGGAAGAAGGTTTCTTGCCGACGGTGATTTCTCTTCAGCCAGAAAATGGAGTTTAAAAGGGATTTCGTTCTTTCCATTGTTTTTAAAAGGCTGGATAGGATTTATTTTCGCTGTGCTCAAAGTTAAAATTTAATAATGGCCCAAAGAAAACTGACTATATCTGTCCTTGGAAAGGAAGAGGCAAAAAAAAATTGGGACACCATTATTTCTGCAATTCCCAGTTGCAACCTGTATCAATCCTATAATTGGGGTGAGTTTAAAAAAGAGTTTGGATGGCTTCCAATCAGGTCGGTTGCTAAGGGTGAGGATGGGAAAATATTGTCTTCTAGCCAGGTTTTGGTAAA
>JAJDAS010000543.1 GCA_029261755.1 Nitrospinia bacterium | reverse complement strand
AATACTTTACCGATACCGCAATGTTTCGCGTGCTCAATTACTTTCACACGCCAATGCGCAGCTAATTGGCGAATAAACAATTACCAATTTCAATACCTTGCAATTGAATAGAACAATCCAGCATAGCTGGAGCAGACCGGAGTGGCACGGAACTACACGGGTTTGTTTAAGCCGCTAAGTTTCGCTAAGACTATTTCTTAGTGTCTCTTCGTGTAACTTTGCGGCTAAAAAGAATTTCAAATATCTTTGGTAAGTATTTCCGCGTCTTTCTGTGAGTTTTCCGTGGTTAATTGTTTTTTGGCGTGGTAGTTGAGAAGTTATTTCAGGATAATCCCCACGGGGCAGTGGTCCGACCCCATTACCTCCGGCCGGATAAAGGCGTCTGTTAACCGAGGCCTCAAGCTTTGAGATATGCCAAAGTAGTCGATACGCCAACCAATATTCTTGGCTCGGGCGCTGAACCGATAGCTCCACCAGGTATAATGCCCCGGTCCCTCCTCAAATTCCCGGAAGGTGTCGATGAATCCGTTCGCGATATAGTTGGAAAACCCTTCCCGTTCCTCATCCGAAAAGCCGGGATTGTTTCGGTTGCTTTGCGGATTTTTTAGGTCGATCTCCTTGTGGGCCACGTTCAGGTCTCCGCAAAAGATTACCGGCTTTTTCTTCTCCAGTTTTTTCAGCATGGTCAGAAAATCTTTGTCCCACTGCATCCTGTAGTCCAGTCGGGCCAATCCATGCTGGGCATTGGGGGTGTAAACGTTCACCAGAAAGAAATCCTGGTATTCCAGGGTAATGATCCTGCCTTCTCCGAAATGTTCCTCTTTTCCCATATCCAGGGAAACATTGAGGGATTCGATTTTGCTGAAAATGGCCGTGCCGGAATACCCCTTCTTTTCCGCGCTGTTCCAGTGATGATGGGGATAAGCCTCCAGGGCCATGTCCACTTGGTCCGGGTGGGCTTTGGTCTCCTGTACGCACAGGATGTCCGGGTCCTCCGATTTCACATAATCCAGGAACCCTTTCTTAATAGCAGCCCGGATTCCATTAACATTCCAAGAGATAATTTTCATAGGTGGCGTGAGGGAGCAAAACCTCTAAAAAGTTAGTAAACTGGTGGTAGAAACAATTAAAAATAGTAACACAAGAACTTCAAGGCATACAAAAATCCCAATGGGAAGACAATAATATCTCACGCGATATTGTAAAAAATACATCATGATGTAAATTTACATTGTAATTTTACATCATGATGGTATAATATCATGCATGGAACACAATCTTTCCAGGCTATTAAAAGTCCCAAACCGCTCTTTTTTCCTTTTCGGGCCGCGCGGCGTTGGCAAAAGCACATGGCTAAAGGCGAAATTGCCCGATGCCGTTCAAATAGACCTTCTCAGAAGCAACCTTCACTTAAAACTCAGTACGCATCCGGAATACCTGGAGGCCCTCATTGGCGACCTTCCGAGAGGGGGCTGGGTATGGCTTGACGAAGTTCAAAAAATCCCTTTGTTGCTTGACGAAGTACATCGGCTTATTGAGGAAAAAGGGTACCGCTTTGCCCTCAGCGGGTCCTCTGCCAGAAAGCTGAGGAGAGGAGGCGCTAATCTCCTGGCAGGCCGTGCGATCACACTGCATATGGAACCATTTTCATTTGCGGAATTGGGCGGAAAATTCAAACTCGAACCTGCCTTGTCATTGGGTCTCTTTCCCCTGGTTGCAAACGATCTCGAAAACGCTAAAGAAACGCTAACCGGTTTTGTCCACACCTATATTAAAGAAGAGATCAAAGAAGAGGGGATTGTAAGAAAGGTTGAGCCGTTCCTCCGGTTTCTTGAAATTGCCGGGGCTTTAAATGGACAGCAGGTTAATGGATCAAATATGGCCAGGGAGGCCCATATCCCAAGGAGTAGCGTAGATTCCTATTTTTCCATTCTTGAAGATACATTGCTGGGGCATTTTTTACCGGCTTATACGCCCCGGGTTAAAGTAAGGGAAAAAAACCTGCCGAAATTTTACTGGGTTGATCCCGGCCTTGCCAGGGCGGCGGCCGGTCTTCTGTACGACCCCATGGACTCGATATGGGCTGGTTTTGCCCTGGAAACCATCATTTTCCATGAACTCAGGGTCTATAATCATACGCAAAAAAGAAACCGGCATTTGGCGTATTATCAGACGCCGGCAGGTTCGGAGATCGATTTCATCATTGAGGTGAGGAAAAAGACCCAAAAAACGCCGCCGCAGGTAGTTTGCATTGAAGTTAAGTCCGGCAGAAAATGGGACCGCAGATGGGAGAAGCCCATCCGTTCGTTAAAGGAGCGACCGGGTATCCACGTCAAAGGAATGTACGGCGTCTACACCGGTAATGAGAAGCTAATATTTGATGGTTACCATGTTATGCCCGTAAAAGAGTTTTTGTCAGACCTGCATGCAGGCAAAGTGTTTTGAGGAAGATTTTACTTATCAATAATATTTGTGTTCATTCGCAACCATTCGCGGTTCTCTTGTTTTTTTCAAAAAATTTCAAATATCTTTGACCAGGCTTTTAGGAATTATAAGTACAATGATATAATAACAATTTTAAATTCCCAGCTAAAATCCGGAAGAGCTGACTGGTCAAACCATATTGGCTTTGATGCAAAGTTTTTGCATGAAAAGGATGGAACTGCAAATGAAACCCTATAAAACATCAATACACCCCACTTTGCACGAAAAAAACTCCGCCAGGCAATCTTCAGCCGGCATTGCGCCACGAGGCGTTATTGTAAAAACATTCTGCGCTGTTTTTGCAGGATTATGGCTTGTGGCTTGTACCCACACCCCGCCCCCGACACCGCCCAAGCCCAAGAAAAAAACAACCCAGGAAAGTTCCAAAACCAGCCAAAAAAAATCTCCCAGCGCCCAATCCAGGCAGCAGGAAGCCACCGAGCAGTCTCGAACCAGTGAGCAATCTAGCCAATCCACGGCTGCTTCGAAAAGAGAGAAAACCGGAGAACAGGGAACACCCAGCCAAGCAGCCTCCACCAGTACCCAGCGTAAAGCACAAGAATCCCGGGACACGCCCCACAGAAGCAGGCAAACTTCTCAATCCTCCACAAAGTCCAGGCAGGAGCGAGAGGAAGCCCCAAAAAGTGAAAACGCCGCCAAGTCAAGCTACCCCGGCGCACAGTCTACACCCCGACAAACCGGTGAGGAGTCCCAAACCAATAAACAGACTTCTCCATTTGAAGCCGCCACTGGGCAAGAGGAAACCGAAGAAAACAAGGTTGGCAGCCGTACAACATCCTCAGGTGCCGCCCAGTCCGAACTGGAAGAAGCCAGGGAAAATTATCGTAGCAGCCAGGAAACAGAGAAAAGGGTCGCCTCCCAACTTGAACAACTCAAAAAGTCCGGCAATGCTTCTCCCGAAACCATAAAGGATTATGAGGATTATCTGGAAAATGTCCGGGGGATGGTTGAAGAAAACCGCAAAGTCGTGGAACAGATGGAGGCTGCTTATGCCAAGCATTCTTCGGGTAAAACCGATGCCGAAGCCACATATTCGAGAAAGCCGGGGAAGATGGGCGGCCCGAGCATCCCCCAAGGACAAACCAAGGGCGGAGTGGCGGCGCTGGACCGGGAATTAGACGCGTCACTGGCGGGCTTTGATGATAAACTGCTATCGGAAATGGAATCCATACGAACGGAATCGTCTCAAAAATTGACGGACCTAGCAAAAGAAGCTGCGGAGGTAGCGAAACGGCTACGAGAAAAAGGCATAAACCCGGAAAGCTCCGAAACAGAATCATACGGGGAAAGCGGAGAAGAGTCGGGATATGAGGGTGAATATGAAACCAGCAAGGAAAAGAGCGGCCGGGAAGGGGTGGCAAGCAATAAAAAATCCGCTGGAGGCAAATCCCGCAAGGGGAGCCCGGTTAATCAACGAGAAAGAAGGAACTGGACCCAATACCCGGAGGACGATGACATCGTGGCCCGCCAGTTGAGAGAGGCGGCGGAAAACGAAACGGACCCGGAACTTAAAGAAAAACTTTGGCAGGAGTATGAGCAATACAAAAATAACAACCAATGATACAACTTCGCACCCATTTTCTAATCGTTTTTGCTTCTCTATTCTTTTTCACCAGTTGCACGCCCTACGTGGGTTCAAATGTAGGGACCGCGCAAATTATTCGGGCTCAGGAAGAGATACCCGAGGACCAGTTGCTGGATGTGGGTGTTCTCGTTTTTACAAGCGAGAATATCTCCGAATATAAAGCTGATCAGGAAGGCACCAGCAATGAAATCCGCAAAGCGGAAACTCACTTCATTCCCAATCACCTCAAAAACACATTGCATCAAAGCGGCCATTGGGGAGCAGTGCGGGTGATCCCGGCGGAAACCAACGGTGTGGATTTACAGATCAAGGGCGAAATCCTCAAATCCAACGGCCAACGGTTGACACTGAAAATCGAGGCAGTGGATGCCACCGGCAAAACCTGGTTCACCAAAACGTACAAAGGCGGAGCCCGCGATAGTAATTACACTGGTAATCAACCAGGGGAAAGGGATGCCTTCCAGTATACATACAACACTATTGCCAACGACTTGGTGACATTTAAGATGAAATTAACGCCGGAAGAGATCAGGAAAATACGAACCACAGCCAAATTAAAATATGCCGCCGAATTTGCACCGGACGCATTTAGCGGGTATCTGGAAAAAGACGAAAAAAACAATGTAGTTTCCATTAAAAGATTGCCTGCGGATGGCGATCCCATGATGGAGCGTGTCCTCAAAATTCGAGAGCGGGAATACATGTACGTGGATACACTCAATGAACAATACGATGAGTTTTATAACGAGATGTGGCCCTCCTACGAAGATTGGCGCAAGTATGATATGACCGAACGCAACGCCCTACATGAAATCAAAATGAGAGCCCTTACCAATCAGGTTATCGGCGCCCTGCTCATCGGAGGCGCCATCGCCAGTGGATCACCCAGATCAGGTACGCAATTCGCTATGCAAGCCGGAATGATTCTTGTGGGTGGCCAGGTAATCATGAATGGATTCAATGTCTCCAAAGAAGCCGAGATGCATAAGGCAGGCCTCAGGGAACTTAGCCAATCATTTAGCAATGAAGTGAAACCCGTGGTCATGGAACTCGAAGGCAAACAGTATGAACTCACCGGTACCGCTGAAGAGCAGTTTAAACAATGGCGAGAATTGATGAGGAAAATCTATTTTGCCGAGACCGGATTCCAGTCCGACCTTCCTATGGAAAAACCTGCGGCAAAACAATACAAAAGACCGCCACGGTAGGAAACTTGCTATCATAACGACTACATACTTAAGGGGAAGTTCAGCTTAAACCTTTAACATCGAACATCCAACACATATAAAAGGCCCTCTGGTCAAGGGGTAGAATATCCCTATAACGACAAAAAATCGCTTTGCGACCAGGCGAACGTTGTCCGCCTGCGGATTTTCGAACTTGGCCAAGATAAAAACTAAA
>JAJDAS010000542.1 GCA_029261755.1 Nitrospinia bacterium | reverse complement strand
TTTTATTATCAAGACCCGCATTGTGTACCTTAGCCCTTCCCAACTCCAACATCTTTTCACTGAAATCCACGCCCATGACTTTGAGAGGAGAGTGATGGGCTTTTTCAATGATACTGAGCGCAACATCTGCCGTCCCGGTGGCCACATCCAGAAAGGTTCCCCCTTTTTCCAGGGACAACTCTCCCACTGCCACCCGCCTCCAGTATTTATCCCTCCCGGCGCTTAACAACTTATTGAGGAAGTCATACCGTGGAGCGATGGAAGAAAACATTTCTTGAACATGTACCGACTTTTCGCTGAAATCCATATTTTTCGTCATTGGTTTTTCAATTAAGAAGAAACATACTCCTTTACGCCTTTAAAGGTCTTGCGGTGGATGGGGCTTGGACCGTATTTTTTGATCCGTTCCAAATGGACCTTGGTTCCGTATCCTTTGTGTTTGTTGAATAGATACTCGGGGAAGGTTTCATGATATTTTTCCATCAATTGGTCTCGCGTAACCTTTGCGATGATGGATGCCGCCGCAATGGACTCGCTTAAGGAGTCTCCTTTTTTTATGGTGAGCAGTTGGATATCTGTTTCGATGGGGGTAATGCCGTCGATTAGCAGGAAATCGGGTTGCACCTTGCAACTCTCCACAGCCTGCTTCATGGCCCGCCGGGTGGCCTGGAGGATATTGATTTTTTCAATCTCCTGGGAATCCACAAGGCCCACCCCCACGGCAACGGCATTTTCCCGGATTTTGTAAAAAAGCTCTTCCCTTAGTGCCGGTGAGAGTTGCTTGGAGTCGTTTAAGTGAAGAATCCCATGGTTTTCCGGGAGAATGACGGTGGCAGCGGCAACGGGACCAGCCAGGGGTCCCCGGCCTGCTTCGTCAACTCCGGCGATTCGCGTAAAGCCTTTTTGCCTGAATTCTAGCTCGTATCGGTTCAAGGGATGAAGGTGGGGGGAAAAAGGAATTGTTTCTAATGTGAATAATTCAAAAAACTGGGACCACGAATTGCGCGAATTACACGAAAAAAAACATTTCTTTTAAATAATTCGTGTAATTCGTGCAATTCGTGGTTAAAAAAATTCTTGCTCTTTCTTAGTGCTTTTTGCCTTCAGATTCTATTTATCTTTCGCACACCTGAAGCCAGTGTATAGATGCATGTCGTCTGGAATGCTGCTTATGCTGGAAGTAACCTGGCTCCTCTCCTGGCTTTCAAAGTACGATCCTCCCAGGATAGAGCGATAACGTTCTCCCTCATCCCAAATATCCACCCACTCCCAGACATTTCCGGCCATGTCATGGATCCCATAAGGGCTTTTCCCTTTTTCATACGAACCAACCGCGACTGTTCCACCTTTTCCTGCTTCGCTGGTATTGGCGGCCCCTTTCTGGAACTCGTTTCCCCATGGATAGATTCGTCCGTCCGTTCCCCTGGCAGCCTTTTCCCATTCTGCCAGGGTGGGTAGGCGTCCACCGATGGCCTTGCAATATTCCTCGGCGTCAAAATAAGAAACCTCCGCAACGGGGTGGCTATCTTTTCCCTCTTCCACATAGGCGTCTTTCACCACTTTTTTGTATTCGGCGCCGCTCACTTCGTATTTTTGAATGTAGTAATCCTTCAGTTCGACGGATTTGCCCTCTTTCCCGGAAATGAACTTGCCTGCGGGAATCAAAACCATCTCGTTGGAGGTTGCCGGATTCGCAAAAACAAAGATGGTGATAAGTCCGATGATGCATGAAAGGGCGAGGTTTGAATCTTTTTTAAAAAACATGCTATTCTCCTTTTGGAATTATTTTAATGAATGGAGGTTGAAGGACGACTCCGGCAGGAAAGGTGAGTCGGATAAGATTCTTCATAATAACAAATGAGAGGGGTTCAATCAATATGAGAATGAGCATGGATAAGGAAATCGGGAGATGCAGGAAATTATTATGGATCATGATTTTAGGGCCGTTCCTTTTTTTGGGTTGTGGAGAAGAAGAGCCGGAACAAACGGAAATGGAGGCCAAATGGGCGGAAAGGGAAGCCTCTTTCCAGGAATCCGTGAAAGAGAAAAAGATGGTGGCCATGGATTTTTCCAATGTGGGTGAATCCTCGGCCCCTGAATCCAAGGCTGAAAAGACGGAGGAGCAGATTTTAGATGAACCGTTGAGAAATTTGACCCTTGGCGTTATGGGACCGGAGACGGGTGAACTTTCCAATTTTGGGAAGAAAACCTTGAACGGCGTCAACCTGGCCCTGGATGAAGTGAACAAAAGCGGTGGAATCAACGGCCAAAGCGTGGTTCTTTTTCAAAAGGATACCCATGGCTCCGTGCAAGGGGCCATGCACGCGGCGGAGGCCATGATTGAAAAAAATGTTCTGGCTATTATCGGGAGTCCCACCGGAGAAGTAACCTTCAGCGCCACAAAGCCTCTAAACGACACCCGCGCCATCATGTTCTCCGCCGGTACCAGGCGGAGAATCGGAGATACCGGGATCTACCATTTTCGGAATACCCAGGCGAATGCCGCCGCAGTTACCGAACTGGTCCGCTACTGTTTTGAAGAAAAAGGGTACAAAGACTTCGCACTTTTCACCTCCATGGTGAACGATTTCTCTATTGAGCTTTCCGCTTTTTTCAAATCCTCCGTCATGCTGAAAGGGGGGACCCTATCCCACGATCTGTTTCTATGGCCGGAGACCACCACCTACATCACCAAGGAGCAGAGCAGCATCAAAGCCCAGATCGCAAAAATGAAGGAAGGACAAATCCCCGATGCCTTGATCTTTACAGGGGATTTGGAAGAAGGAGTCAAAGTCCTGGGCGCGTTGAAAGAAGCTGGACTTTCCATTCCGTTAATCGGCGGAGAGGATCTGGTCGTGGACCACTTTCTCGCCGAGGCGGGGAAGTCGGGTATCGGCCTCATCGCCTTTTCAGGATTTCATCCCGACAGTTCCCAGGCTCATATTCAAAAATTTGTGGCAGATTACCAAGGCAGGTACAAGGAAAAGCCGGACCGGATAGCGGCCCTGGCCTACGATGCCACGATGATGGTGCTCCAAGCGGCCAAAAACGCCCCTTCCTTGAGGTCGGGACACATAAGGAAAGAGATTTTGAAGATCCGGGATTTTCAGGGGGTCACAGGAGTAACTTCTTTTACGCAAACGGGGGAGGTAACCAAACTTCCCGTGATCTTCGAGGTTCGGGAGAAAAACGGGAAACCGAAGTTTGTGGCCATGACTGAGTATAGGTAGGGAGAGGGTTTTCTTTTTCCGCTTTCAGTTTTCCTTTCGGTATTCCACAGATTTGGAACGCTTCAACCGTGTTGATGCGGTTTTTTTTAGTTTTAATCTGGAGTGTAGCAACCGTGTTGCGACTCTAACTAAAAAAACTACCTTTATTTTTTTCTTTTTTATTTGGTGTGTGGTAACCGTGTTGGCACTCTAAAAAAATTCCCCAAAAAATCTATTTACGCAAATAACCATTCGCCTTGGTATTTTCAGGATCCAAAATCAGTATGTCTCGAAAAGTCGCGGCGGCGCTTTCTTTTTTTCCCCTGGCGTCCTTGATTTCCGCCAGTTCGGTTAAAAAGGAAATATCGGTGGGATATAGAGCAAGCATCTTATTGGTCACCTTTTCCGCAAGTTCAAACTTCTTTTGCATTCTCAGGGCATAGGCAAACCTCAGATTGGCGTAGAAATTGTAATAGTCATTATTGAGGATTTTCGAGGTGATGGACTCCACCTCTTCGTATTTCCCCTGCGCCATCAGAGGAAGGGTGTAGCCAAACTTCGCTTCCACGGAATAGGGGGCGGTCTTCATTGCGTTTTTATAGTGATGGATGCAGTTGGCATAGTTTTTATTTAAATAGTACAACCAACCAAGCCGCAAATTGGCGGTGTATCCGTCCGGGTACTTCTTAAGTATCAGTGACAGGACCTTGATGGCGTTTTCGTAATCCTGTATTTGTTCGTAGTTATAAGATTTGTAGTAAGCCTCCTGAATCTCCTTCTCCGTTAATGCGAAAGCGTTGGTGTGGAAGAGTAGGAAAACCAATAGCGTTAATATCTTGATCATCGTCAACATTGTGTAAAGGTTCAAAAAGTATATCCAAAAGACAAAACAAATTTTGTTGCTTCCACATTGTTCTCGGGTATGCCGAAGTCGGTAAAATACTCCCGGTAAAAACCGAATGTCGCGCTGCATTTCTTGAAGAACAAATACTTCTGGTAAATGCCGTAGCCGCCGGTATGCTTTTCGGGCAGATTGTAAACGGAGAAACCGTTGTCCCGTACAGCAAATACCTGCTCACCAAACCAAACAAATCCACCCAGGACCCATTTTTTAAAAGTAATGGTAACGTTTTCCTCTATGGAAAAAAAATTGGAGTCGTGCAGACCCACTTCCTCGGAAAGATGAATAAAATGGCCTTTGGTTTGAAAATAAACGCTAAAATTGCGAGATTTCTTAAAGGAAAATCCGATCTTGGGTACATATTGGTAGTCTGATAAATTGGGTTCGTAGTTCTGATAGATGGAAACATATCCGTCCAGGCCCACGTCTAATTGTTTGGGGATGTAGTAGCTTACACCCCCAAAAAGGGAAATGGCTTTGTCGCTATAACTGTCATCCGAGGCAATATAGTGAGAGCCGGCACGAAATATATAGGAATAGATGGAGTAGTTGGAATAAAGCAGAGTAAAGTCCAACTGCTCCAGATCGGAACCGGAGCGATAGTTGATCTTTGTATAATCCAGGCCCCCTTCAAAGCTGTGGTTTAAGCCGTATCCGTAAAACCCGTATGCCCCCATCACAATCCCGTCATCTTTTATCAGCGAATTTCCATAGTTCAAGGGAACCGTGTAAAAGAGTCCTTCCAACCGCGTCTTAGGTCCGGCGAAACAGAGACAAGGCATGGTAGTCAGCAACAAACCAAGCACACCAATTTTTAAGTAAGACGACATTCAGGGAGTCCGGTTAAGTATAAAAAAAGCCCTATCTGTACTTAACGACTCAGGTGGGATAAAAGTTAAGGAAGGAATATGGCGTGAAGCAGGAAGGAAAGACACTTAAAGCTAAATTGAGCGATTTTTCCTGTAAAAGAGAAGGTTACTATTAATATACCTTCATTTGGTGATAACAACAACGTTACTGACTAGGTGATGGACCATTTTATAGACACCTCCCCTTCGCTTCGCTCTTCCCCTCCTTACGAAGGAGGGGATACAGGTGAGGTCTTTTAAAAACTCTACATTAAAGAAAAAAACCGCTCAATTCAGGCTAAAACCAAATTTGAAAGGGTATATCAGCCTGACTTCATAACCAAATTCTCATCATTCAAAACATATCCCTGTCCGCATTCTCCGCATTCCAAACCACCGGGGAGTTTGATCCCGCATTTGCAGATCCATCCGCCAAAGCGCGCGGGATTACCCATCACCACGGCATAATCGGGTACGTCCCTGGTCACCACTGCTCCCGCACCCACCAAGGCATACTGTCCAATCACATTGCCGCAAAGGATGGTGCAGTTGGCGCCCAGGGTAGCCCCTTTCTTCACGAGGGTCGGCTTGTACTCGCTTTTTCGGACAATATGGGACCGGGGATTGACCACATTGGTGAACACCATGGAAGGGCCGCAAAAGACATCGTCTTCCAGGGTCACCCTTTCGTAAACCGATACATTGTTCTGGATCTTTACTCCGTTGCCAATGATCGCTTTGGGACCCACCACAACGTTCTGGCCGATGTTGCACTTCTTCCCTATTTCGGAACCGGACAGGATGTGGGTGACATTCCAGATCTTGGTCCCTTCTCCGATCTCACAATCATCGTCAATCACGGCACTGGAATGGATGAACACCTTTGGCGACTCGCCGGAAACTGCGGATCGATTTGAAAGAGGGGCGTTGGACAGGGAAATCACCTGACCTTGATGGTCCATGGATTCCTGAAATGCATGGAGAATTTTCAGAACCTGGAGTCCTTCTTCCCCGTCGGATTTTGGGGTTTCCCTCTTATCCATACATTCCAGAAAGTGGCGGCATTCTTCCTTGAGAGGCTCACTGGTTTCCACAGTGACCTCTTCTCCCTCCGCCATTTTTCCAACGGGAATTCGATCTATCCATTCCACTTTGTGGGGATAGAGAGTAAGAGTTCCCTGGTTAGCGATTCCATCAAATACCGCCATTTTTTTTTCGCCCACCACTATCAATTTTTGGTCCTTGAAAGGGTGGAGCCAACTGACGAAGATATGCCCTTTCACTCCGCTGGGAAAGGACAGGGTGGTCATAGTGACGTCCACCAGACTTGGTTGAAGAAAACTCCCGCCGTGGGCCGTAACGGTTTGGGGCGACTCCCCCAGCAGGCCGAGCATCACCGAGATATCATGTGGGGCGAAACTCCAAAGGATATTTTCCTCAGTTCGTATCTTTCCTAAATTAAGCCGGTTGGAATAGATGTATTGAATTTTCCCCAAATCACCATGGTTAATCAGTTCCTTTAGTTTCAATACGCAGGGGTGGTACTGGAGGATATGTCCCACCAGCAGGATTCTGCCTTCTTTTTTCGAGATTCGGACAAGTTCCTCTCCCTCTTTCACCTCCAGTGCCATTGGTTTTTCCACAAAGACGTCTTTACCGGCTAGCAGGGCTTCTTTGGCCATTTCATAATGGTAAAGCGCCGGGGTGGCTATGACCACGGCCCGGATGCCGGGGTCTTTCAGCAGATGGGAGTATGACAGAGTGGAATTAATACCAGGGTATTGTTCCTGAAAGGCCAGAAGCCGGTCCTGATTGGAGTCGCAGATGGTCCGAAGGACACCCAGTTCATAAAAATTTCTTACCAGGTTTTTTCCCCAGTATCCGGCTCCTGCCACTGCGATATTTTTTTTGTCGTCGGTGTTTTTCATCAATCCTCTTCATTTCCTTTCGATGTTTATAAGGGTAGGAATATTAACATTTTTCCGCCAAATGAACCACCTCTAAACTGGTTAGGTTGCAACGGGGCACTTCCAAAAACTTCAATGACATGGTATTATTTTAACGGTTGATCTTATCAGAATTATTTAGGCAAGGAGGTAAATATGATTCGTTTTCTTTCTAAACCATTCTTTTCCATTGTAATTCCCGTATTGGCGCTCATTCTAACCAGCCTTTCCCATAACGCTTTGGCTAGTAGTGTTGCTCGTATACATAGCACGAGCTACCCTTCTCATGAAGCTTGTGCAGCAGTCGGGAAAATAAATGTTCAGTGCTACAACAGAAATACCCAAAAATATTTAGGCATGATCTCAGTAGACGCCGGATATTGGTTTAAAGGGGGAAGCCAAGTCCTGTGTATATTCTTATGGGGAAGTAGAAGTCAGGTGTAATGGCGCATATGGCATACCAAAAGGATCACTCGGTTTCTACTACGAATATGAGATTAACAATCTCAAGTGGTCCCTATGGGTGCCAGATAAAGCAAAATGGGGTAATACCTCCTCAGATTTAAACCCCGACGGTCCCCCGATTTTAAGAGTCCCGGATTTACCGAGCGGCCCTCTGTTGCCAAGCAATCCGTAGTATCTGCACAAACCTTATAGAGAGCAAGACTCCCTCTGCCTTACTTCAACTTCTCCACCTTGGAAAAAAACTCTTCAAAATTCCCCCGGCATTCATCCACGAATTCGTTGTAGGCCGCGTCTGATATATTTCTCTTGGAATAAACACCGCCCCTTTGTTTTCTTCGCAGGTGCCTTACGGCGTCGTGCTTAAGATTGTAAACTTTCCTTTCGCTCCTCTTCAGCTCCAAGTCGTATTCCTTTTTTCTCCCTGCGTCCAGAAGAAAGTGGTATGCCACCGTGGCTTTCTCGAAGGTTTCCAGCGACTTCGGGTCCCCCGGTCTTCGGTCAGGATGATTCATAAGGGCGATGCTCCGGTATTTTTTTTTTACCAAAGTGATGGGAGAGCGGTTTGGGAGACCGAGAACCTCGTAAGGGTTGCGGTTGTTGGCCTTCACGGCTCTCTCCTTTTCATAGGTAGGGGTTGGAGCATGGAAGCCCGCCGGCGATAGTCCTCGTAAGCTTCGCCGTGGAGGTCCACCAGATCCCGCTCTTCCAGTCGGATGCCGATGAGGATGTAGAGGGTGGCCCCGATGGAAAAGATCAGGTGCCCTATGGTCATCCTGGGTGTGGACCAAAAGGCAATGAGGAATCCCAGCATGATGGGATGGCGAACGTATCGGTAAAGCGCAGGGGTGTTGAACTCCAGAGGGGTATATGGCCGAGACCGCAAATGGAGATAGACCTGCCTCAACCCGAAAAGATCAAAGTGGTTGATGAGGAAAGAGGAAACGAACACCATCAGCCAGCCGAACCAGAAACATCCCCACAAAAGAGTACCGGGAAAGGAGTCCTGAAGGTTCCAAACCATGCCTGAAATCGGACGCCATTGCCAGAAGAGGAGAAACAGGGTGAGGCTGGAGACCAGTACATAAGTGCTGCGCTCCAGATGTTCCGGGATTATTGCAGTCCACCGTTTTTTGAAACCCTGTCTCGCCATGCCGCTGTGTTGTAGTCCGAAAAGCCCCAGCAAAAGGAGGTTCACTGCCACGGCCCGGCCCATGGGCGCCTCTTCCCCGAAATCCATTGAGAGGGAAAGATCCCAAGGACCTAAAAAGGCGACGGCATGCAGGAATACCGCGAAAAAGATGAGGTACGCCACTACCCCGTAGATGAAAGAAAGTACTCTGCCCCATTGGTCCATTGGGAAAAACCTTATACGAGAAAGATTGTCTTGGCGGGGGAAGCTTTAGGTATTTACGATAAAGATATACTTAACGTCGAACATTTAACACTGAACATCGAAGAAGGAAGAATTTCATGTAAAAAAAGAAAGGTATATCATTTTGCCTAACGGGACTGTTACTTCCGAACATCCAACAATACGTACTTATAAATAATAATCTTCCGCCTTCAAGTTCAATGTTCGATGTTCGATGTTCAAAGCTTCCGTTTAAAAAATTCTAAATATCTTTGGTTAGTTTTTCTTACCGGTAGTTTTAGGAGACATGACGCTACTTCCCTGAAAAGACGCTCCTTCCTTTACCAAAAGGCATTTGGTGAGGATATCACCTTCCAATCGGCTTTTTTCGAACAACTCGGTCTTTTCCTTGATGGCGATACCGCCTTGTACCAGTCCATAGTTCTGAAAATTGTCCGCCTTGATTTCCCCCTTTACCTTTCCGCTTTTTCCAACAACCACAGTACTTTGGGCAACAATCTCTCCTTCAAATTCCCCATCTATTCGAATGTTTTCACATGTACTCAAATTCCCTGTCAGTTTTGCTGCTTTTCCCAGGAAAGATTTCATTTTTCACCTCACTTTGATTTTGCTTCCATTGACAACCTGATTTTATAGTATTCCCACCCATTTCACCAGTTTATTTTTTAGCAGGCCCGGAGGGCCGAAAGATTTAAATAAAATAGAAAAAGATTAGCTTTGTTTAGAAGGTTGTCAAAAGAGTTTTTAGAAGTGCCCTATACAGAATACTTTTCCCCCACCATCTTGGGATGCGGGGTTTCCACCGCATCCAACCCTTCCTTCATTTCCTGAATTCCGTGGAGAAAGTTGATGTACTCCTCCATGGGAATTTCCCTCCACTGGCCATTTTCCAGCCATCGGTTGGAGGATTTTTCCGCCGCTTTTCTCAACTCCCCGGACTTCGCCATCCGTTTCAGGTCATCCATTTTCTCCCCCCTGATGAGATTCGCCCCATAACTGCCGGTAGTCGTCCATTTTTTCAAAATTTTTGTAGTAACGCTCAATTTTTTTCAAGTCCAAAATGATCTTCCCATTCCGGTACGCCTCATTAATCTTATGAATATCGCTTTTGTCTCTTTCTTCCCTTTGGGGATCATTGGCGTATGCCAATACCTTCAGGCCTATTAAATCCTCCGGCAGGGCGGTCTTCAGCTCCAACCCGAAAACCGTCTTGCTCCTGGCGTCTTTCAGTATTCTATGTCCGGTGGCTCCGGTGGCATGGATGAAATCCACATTCCCGAAAACCTTTAAAGGCGAGTGGTACTGGGAAAAGAACTTTTTCATCTGCACCGTTTCATAGGTGAGGGAATGCATAATCTTTTCCACTTTTTCGGTATCGTCGTCGGAAATGAGAAAGTCGATGTCCCTGGTGGCCCGCTCGATTCCCAACTGGAGCAAGGCAAAGGCGCCGATGAGCGCGAAGTCAATCTCCTCCTCGTGAAACTTCTTGATAATGCCTTTTAAAGATTCTTTGAAATCCATGAAGGAATTATAGCAAATTTGGAGGCGGAAGGCAGTAGGCGGAAGACGGGGGGCAGTATGGAGTAAGGAGTATGGAGTAGGCAGAGAGTGAAGCGCGGAGCAGAGCTAAAGCAGGCGAAAAGATCGAAGGACGAGGGACGAATAAAGCAAAAAAGAATTTTCCTGCCTTTCCTGCTTTCCTAAGAGTAAAAGGGGAAAACGAACTACATTCGTGTGTTTCGTAGCCAAAAGAGATGCAAATTCCACCGCTATTTACTGTTTGACATGCCCCCCTTGATCTGTTCTAATATTTTGTTACTTTCTATGGGAACTTTTTTTATCGAAAAAGTTGAATTTGACCTCATATTCGAGCACGCAGAGGAGGAACATCCCTTCGAGTGTTGCGGCATCATCACCGGGCCGGAAAAAGGCGAGGGAGGCGACACCGTACATCGTTGCGCCAATATTCAAAACCGGTTGCACAAGGAAAATCCCGAAGAACACCCCAGAAACGCTCGGACGGCCTATTACATCGATCCCGATGAACTCCTGAAAATTTTGAAGTCGGCAAGGGAAGAATCGCACTCCATCAAGGCGTTCTACCACTCCCATCCCGAAAATGAGGCGTATTTTTCGGAAGAGGACAAAAAACGGGCGCTTTTTTTCGGAGAGCCGGCCTACCCGGAGGCGAAACATATTGTGGTTTCGGTGATGGATGGGAAGGCTGTGGGGTATAAGGTTTTTGGGTGGGATGAGGGGAAGAAGGAGTTTGCAGAGAAAGAGCTTTGAACATAAAACACATTTAACATCGAACATCCAACACATATAAAAGGCCCTCTGGTCAAGGGGTAGAATATCCCTATAACGACAAAAAATCGCTTTGCGACCAGGCGAACGTTGTCCGCCTGCGGATTTTCGAACTTGGCCAAGATAAAAACTAAA